>JBIIRF010000056.1:0-9331 GCA_044341715.1 Bacteroidia bacterium
ACTCTCTGGGAATATGTGGTGCTTTCCGCTTTTATCTTCAGCCTTATTGCTGGGGATATTTTAAACTCAGTGGTCTAAGTAATATTGGTATCCTGAATCAGAATTGTCGTTCAGGTATTGTGAATGAAGATCCGGATCAGCAACCGGAAAACAACCGGCATAGCGGATCTGTGCTTACGCCAATGGATCAGGATTGTGATGGTGATATAGATCTGTTGAACGGCGATCTTCTCGGTCAAAACATGTTGTACCTGCATAACGGAGGGACACCCGATTCAGCGTTTATCATCTCTCAGGATTCTGCATTCCCTGTGTATGATGTGCAGGTGAACATGCAAAATCTTCCCGGAGCTTATTATCTGGATCTTGATAATGATCAGTTAAAAGATATGCTGGTTTCACCATTTGCTACAGTAGGGGAAGATTATAACAATATTCACTTCTATAAAAACACTACGGATAATTGCAGCAATGTATTCGATTTTGTAAAATCACGGTTTATCACCGAGGAAACAATCGATATTGGTACTGCTTCCAGTGTGACATTCTTTGATTTGGACAAAGACGGATTAACGGATATCATCGCCGGAAATGATCAGTACTATAATTCAAATCAGGCATTGACTTTTTCGCGTCTTGCTTATTTTAAAAACACCGGCACCCTTACCCAGCCGGCTTTCACTTTGATCACTGATGACTGGCTGGGTTTATCTGCAATTACTCAGTTGGCATTGTTTCCTGCATTCGGTGATATGGATGGTGATGGTGATGAAGATCTGTTGCTCGGAAATGCAGATGGAACATTGATATATTATCAGAACACTGCCGGACCTGGAGTCGCAGGTAATTTTGTTTTTGCAAATCCGCAGTATCAGGGAATAGATATCGGAAACAATAGTATGCCACAGGTCATAGACGTGAATCGCGATGGTGATCTGGATATTCTGATCGGAGAGCGAGCCGGTGTACTGAATTATTATGAGAATACAGGAACATCAACCAGTCCGATATATACATTGGTGACTTCGACATTTGGTGGCGTAACTGTCATTCCTCCCGGTGGTATTGCCGGCTATAGTTGTCCGCAGTTAATTGATAATGGGAATGGTTATGAGTTGTTAGTAGGAAGTGAACGTGGACAGATTTTCCATTATACAAATATTGATGGAAATATCGCCGGAACCTTCACGCTGACAGATACATTGTTTCAGCAAATTCAGGAACTACGCCGAGTCACTATTTCAAAGGCAGATATTGACAACGACGGCAAGTTTGATTTGTTGACCGGATGTCTCGCCGGTGGAATGAGATTATACACACAAAGTGTTCCTGCCGGGCAAAACCTCATCGCCGCGCAGTTGAACTTTAGTCTTTATCCAAACCCTACTTCAGGAGAAGTTTTAGTTCAGTTGAGTGATGATGCTCCGGTAGCCATGAGAACATTGAATGTGTATGAAATTACGGGGAGATGCCTGAAAACGATCCAATTTTCCGGTACAAGCATGCAACTAAACATGGGCGATTTTACGTCAGGATTATATCTGCTCGAAATCCGTTCAGAGAATAAATCAATAGTTCAAAAAATAATAAAACAATGAAACAGAAACTACGCGTTGTCATCCTGTTCCTTTTAAGTTTTACCTGTCATTTGGGATGGTCTCAGACTGTTCATTTATGGCGCGACACTTCGATTAAGGTAATTGAAAATAATATTCAGTTGAAGAATGCCTGGGCCGGAGGTATGAATACGGCTGTATTTGGCAACATCGATCTTAACGGTGATGGAAAGATGGATCTGATTGAATTTGAAAGTCCCAGTTTTCGGGTTAACCCTTACATCAATACAGGAGGGAATTCAATAGATCCATATTTGTATGCCCCTGAATATGCCAAGCTTTTTCCAAGTGAACTGGAAGGTTGGATTCGGACCTTTGATTATGACTATGACGGAGATATGGATCTCTTTACTTACTACAATGCCAGTATCGCCTTGTACAGAAACGATTTTACTCCAGGATTCGGACTAAGTTTTAGCCTTGTCACTAATTCATTACTCTCACGGTATACTCCCACAAGTGCCCCAACGAATATCTACGTTTCCAGGGTAAATGCTCCTGCACTAACCGATTTGGAAAATGATGGTGATATGGATATTTTAAATTTCAGCATCAGTGGTTCATGGGTGGAGCATCATAAAAATTTGTCAATGGATTCCACAGGTGGACCATCGAACATTAATTTCTTTAACAATGTTCCAAGATGCTGGGGATACTTTGTTTTGGCGGGCAATCATAATGAAGCCATATTGCCTCCCGTATTACCTACTTGCCCTTTACTACCCGCAGTGCCATTCAGATTCAGCAACAGCTCAGTAACACCCGGAGATGTAAAGGGTACGTATTCGCAAATAGTTGAAAAAAGCAGCCGACACGCAGGTTCATCGCTTCTTGCATTCGATAAAGATGGAGATGGTGATAAGGATATTTTAAACGGAGATATATTAAGCCCGAATTTGTTGTATCTCGAAAATTGTGGAAATCCCGACTCTGCCTGGATGTGTTCACAGGATACCAATTATCCGGTTTATGATGTACCGGCTTACATAAAACAGGTTTCAGGTCCTCATTACTTTGATGGCAATAACGATGGAAAAAATGATTTGATTGTTGCTAATTTTATGAGTGAAGGAGAAGATAGAAACAATGTTTGGTTTTACCGGAACACCACAAACAACCAAACAAATGTATTCAGCAAAGTCAAAGAAAGATGGTTGGTTGACGGAATGATTGATGTCGGAACCGGTGCACATCCGGTGTTTTTCGATGTTGATCAGGACGGTAAAAAAGACTTGTTGATTTCCAACGATTATTACTACAACAACAATAGTGAGAAAGCGAGGATTGCTTATTACAGAAATACATCTTCTACAAACATTGCAGAGTACACACTTATAACTGATGACTATGCCGGTATAAGTTCATTAAACCTTCTTGGAGTGTATCTGACCTTTGGCGATCTGGATGGTGATAGTGATCAGGACATGCTCATGGGAGAATCTGATGGAGGATTGATTTACTTCCAGAACATTGCTGGAGCAGGGAACCCATGTAATTTCATATTTGCGCAAGCCAATTATCAGTCAATCAACATTGGCGATAATGCAATACCTACACTTTATGATATCGACAATGATGGATTACTTGATTTAATTGTTGGAGAAAGAACTGGGGTATTGAATTACTACCACAATAATGGTTCTGCAACAGTGGCTATTTTCGGATATGTAAGCAATACATTCGGAGGAGTGAACGTCACTAAGGTGAATTCATATACCGGATTTTCGTCGCCCGTTTTCTTCAACAATGGAAACGGAACTGAATTGGTCGTAGGATCTTTCAGTGGTTATATCTACCATTACAACAATATTGACGGGAATCTCACTGGTACATTCAATCTGGTAGATAGTATGTATCAGGGAATCTTTGAACCATTGATTGCTGCACCGGCCATTACAGATGTAGATGGTGACGGAAAATTTGATCTTGCAGTAGGAAGCCTTGCCGGAGGAGTTGTACTATACACACAGAATTACCTGTTCTCTTCTTTAGCAGAACAAAGTAATTCAGCTTTCTTCCAGCTGTATCCAAATCCGGCAACTGATATGGTCAGTCTGCATTTAACAAAAGCTGCCAGAGAGAAAGCGCTTGTTGAATTGTTCGATGTGCGGGGAGAGTTGATCCGACGATTTGAGACATTGGACAACAACATCAACATTTCTATCGCAACGATGTCTGACGGACTTTATCTATGTAAAGTAAAAATTGGCAACAACACGTTTAGTCAGAAACTGATTAAACAATAATTTCAAAATACCATGCGCTTGACAACATCCAGATTAATTAGTGCTCTGATACTTGGCTTCGGAGTAATGTTTTCCTCGTGTAATGATAAAGAGGAAGAAGTAATTGATAATTGCACTGAAGGGCGAACCGGACAACTTAGTGTAGTCACAAAAATGGTGCACCACACACGACCAATTCCCGGGTGCCGTGTTTTTATCAAGTATAATGCAACAGAGTTCCCTGGTGAAGACACCACCAAGTATGATTACAGTGTAACAGCAAACTGGGATTCTCCATACGCCACCATCGATAGTTTAGCTTGCGGAAACTATTATATCTACGCCATAGGAATAGACAGTTTACTGGATCCATCCAATTGGGTCTGCAAAGGTGGATTACCCTATTCTACAGAGGCTGCTACCGGAATTGATTCCATCAATGTTTACATTACAGAAGGCGACTGATGAATATTCGACGACTACTCTTCCTTTGGCCATTATTGCTTGCCGGAGCCTGCACATACGATCAATATGATGCTACAATTCCAGTCTCTTCCGGATATCCTGCGGATGTAGAAAAAATAATTGTTGGCAAATGTGCTACTGCCGGTTGTCACAATACTACAAGTAAAAATGCAGCAGCCGGCCTCGATCTTAGTAACTGGAACGTTATGTTTGAAGGCACCAATAATGGAGCAGTAACGATTCCCTATCGTTCGGATTTCAGTACGATGTGTTACTTTACTAACGTAGACAGCAGTTTAGGTCTCGTCGTACTGCCTACCATGCCAATCAATCAGGATCCGCTTACAAAAGCTGAATATCTTGTCTTAAAAAACTGGATTGACGCCGGAGCGCCTAATGTAGATGGGCAGATTAAATTTTCTGATGATTTAACCCGACATAAATTTTATGTAGTCAATCAGGGCTGTGATGTTGCACATGTCTTTGATGCAGATTCACGTGTTGCAATGCGTGTAATTGATATCGGTGTAATACCCGGAGCATCTCCTGCAGAATCGCCACACAATGTAAAAGTTACTCCTGACGGTAAATACTGGCTGGTAATATTCCTCAATGCAGATGTGGTACAGGTCTTCAGTACAGAAAATGATCAGCTCGTAAAAACTATTCCTATTGGAGGCGGTACCTCCGGTGGATGGAACACTATGGCTATTTCTTCTGATTCAAAAAAAGCATATGTAATAGACTACAACAATGGTCGCGTTGCATTTGTAGATATTGATGCAGGAACTTCATTTACTTCCAACACTTTTCCACTCACCGGAAATCCGGTTCCCAACCTGCATGGAGTAGCCATCAATCAATCGCAGGACACTTTATATGTAACAGCCGAACTCACCAACAGAATTATTAAAATTCCAATCAATGATTTACCTGGTTATGATGATGTAAATTTAAATCCATTGGGAAATCCGTTTTATATTTCTCAAACGATGAACCCTCATGAGATAATTTTTAGTCCTGATTATACAAAATATTTTGTCACCTGCCAGGATTCAAATGTCAATCAGGTTCGTGTGTATAGTACAGCCACCGATCAGATCATCGCCGCAATACCTGTTGGTAAGAAACCACTTGAATTTGGGGTATCACCAACGTACAATCTTCTGTTTGTGACAAATACCGAAGATGATTTTTTTCCGGACATGCGCGGATCCATCAGTGTTATTGATTTGAATACACTGGCAGAGATAAAACGCATTAAAGTTGGCTGGCAGCCGCACGGTATTGCAGTTGATGAAAAGAAGGGCGTAGTGTATATTGCCAATCGTAATTTCACCGGAGGTCCGGCACCACACCACGCCACAGCTTGCGCCGGAAAGAATGGATATCTCTCGATTATCGATCTGAACACATTGGAGAGAGTCGCGGACTTTAAACCTGAAGTCAGTGTAGATCCCTATGCGATAGGAGTAAGGATTAAACCGTAAGCTTTTGTGAACCTTCATCACAATGGATAAGATTCCTCCTTTGAAAATATCATTGGAGCTCATGCTTACATTGAAATCCTAATATTTATCATGATTCGGAAATGATCTGTTCAGGACAGCGTGTTTGATGTAACTTTGTTTTTCAAAAGTCATTCAAATGGTCAATTTAAAAAGTATTCAGACTGAAGTGGACGCTGCATATTTATATGGATGTCTTGCAACACATGAAGAAGACAAAGTAATAGCAGGTGTTTTTCGACAGATGAGTGAAATTGAGAAGAGCCATGCTGATGCATTTTTAAAAAAGAGTGGATTAGAGGCTACCGAAATGCCGAAGCCTTCAACACGTGCCAGATTTCTAAACAGATTAGGAACCTGGTTCGGGTATGATTTTGTATTAGGAATATTAATGGATACGGAAAAGAGTTTGTCAAATGCTATTCTCGTAGGTAAAAGGCAACAAAGTTTACCAATAACCGGAGCAGAAACGAATCACGTAAAGATTCTCAACTCCATACTTGAAAGAGAAAAGGGAGTATCGGCTACCTCAATTGCACGCTTCGAGCGCAGACACCGTTCAGTAGGAGGAAATGCATTACGTGCTGCGGTATTAGGAGGGAATGATGGTCTTGTATCAAACTTTAGTTTAGTGATGGGAGTCGCGGGCGCATCGGCAAACCAGGATCCTGTCTTGCTAGCCGGAATGGCCGGATTGCTCGCTGGAGCATTAAGTATGTCATTAGGGGAATGGATCTCAGTAAGGAGCTCACAGGAGTTATATGAAAACCAGATGCAGCTCGAGATGGATGAACTCGAATCCAACCCGGAAGGAGAACAGAAAGAGCTAGCATTAATTTACATCACCAAAGGAGTTCCAGAAGAGCAGGCACACAAGATGGCAGCAGATGTCATGTTAGATAAAACTGCAGCGCACGAAGTATTGACCCGAGAAGAGTTAGGGATCAATCCGGAAGAATTAAAAGGATCTGCCATGGAAGCAGCACTATACTCCTTCTTTTTCTTCGCAGCAGGAGCCATACTACCCATACTTCCATTTTTCTTTTTAGAAGGAATTCAAGCAATAATTGCATGCTCCAGTCTCAGCGCGCTAGGATTATTTCTGATAGGAGCAGCGATCACATTGTTCACTGGAAAGTCGGTTTGGTATTCCGGTTTTCGTCAAGTGATTTTCGGACTACTTGCAGCAGCCATCACATTTGGAATCGGAAGATTAATAGGAGTAAGCATCACCTGATACATGAAGGAAATCATTGTATTTGATGGTTATTGTAATTTTTGTTCAGCGTGGGTAGAATTCCTGTTGAAAAGAGATAAGCAGAAGAGGTATCTTTTTACTGCGTCACAAACTGAAAAAGGACGAGAGTTGCTTCATCAGTTAAAACAACTGGAAGCTGAAACTGTACTATTAGTCTCCGGGAATAAAATTTATGATAAGTCTACAGCCGCACTTCGCGTTCTGATGGGAATAGGAGGCGGATGGAAATTGATGGGGATTTTTTTAGCGATACCAAAAGTCATCAGAGATCCAGTGTACATTATTATTGCATCGCGCCGTTACCGGTGGTGGGGGAAAAGAAACACTTGCCGGATACCGTCATTAGAAGAACAGGAAAGGTTTTTATAAAGTTGTTTCCTGGGGTAAAGAATAATCTTGGGTAGGAATGAAGTAAATGCATGATAGACTTTTAATGGAAGGAAAGGTTCTGGCAAAAGAATCATAAGATAGAACGACTTTGAATATATGGCTGATTGGTTTAGCTAACAGAAGATAGCGGGCATTTCCGGGTATTATCCGTGGCATTTTTTGCCATTTAACTAGTTGTATTACATCGAGTTGCTGACGGTCCGCGAGGTTTAAAACCTCGCGGACCATTTTCCAGACGAGGCGAGGGAAGGCTAGTGTGGAGACAAGACATTTCCCGGGTATTATCCGTGGCATTTTTTGCTATTTAACTAGTTGTGCTACATCAAGTTGCTGACGGTCCGCGAGGTTTAAAACCTCGCGGACTATTTTCCAGACGAGGCGAGGGAAGGCTAGTGTGGAGACATGATGTTTTCCGGGTATTATCCGTGGCATTTTTTGCTATTTAACTAGTTGTGCTACATCAAGTTGCTGATGGTCCGCGAGGTTTAAAACCTCGCGGACCGTCAGCTTACACTAACTAATATGTTCAACTGATCATGATTTATAATTCCTGCCTAATCCCCACCATTCTTTCCGCGCAAAAAAATGGCCATCACTTACGCAACAGCTATTCTTTCCGCGCAAAAAAAATGGTCATCACTTACGCAACAGCTATTCCTTCCGCGCAAAAAAAATGGTCATCACTTACGCAACAGCTATTCTTTCTGCCCAAAAAAATGGCCATCACTTACGCAACAGCTATTCCTTCCGTCCCCAAAAAAATGGCCATCACTTACGCAACAGCTATTCCTTCCGTCCCCAAAAAAATGGCCATTACTTACGCAACAGCCACTCTTTCCGCTCAAAAAAAATGGCCGTCACTTTCGCGACAGCCATTTCCTCTTTTCCGGTTATCCCGGATTTCGATTTTATTGATACTTATCCGTGTTCTTATTTCACGGATTCTGACATTTTATCCAATACCGACATTACTTCTTTTACTGCAACTGATGATTTGTTGAGTAAATCCATTTCGTCAGCGTTGAGTTTTAATTCAATGATTTCTTCAATACCATTTTTACCAAGCTTAACAGGAACCCCAAGGTATACATCTTTCATTCCGTATTCGCCCTGTAACCATGCACAAACCGGGAAGATTCGTTTTTGGTCGCGGACAATGGCTTCTACCATTTGTGCTGCTGCTGCGCCTGGTGCATACCATGCTGATGTGCCCATGAGATTTACTAACTCTCCTCCTCCAACTTTGGTGCGTTGTACAATGGCTTCGAGTTTTTCTGCAGAGATTAATTCCGTTACAGGAATTCCGGCAACAGTAGTGTATCGTGGCAGTGGTACCATTGTGTCACCATGTCCGCCCATTAATACAGCTTTGATATCTTTTGGTGAGGTATTTAATGCTTCTGCTAAAAACGCGCAATAACGTGCAGTGTCAAGTATTCCTGCCATTCCGAATACTCTCTTCGAGTCAAATCCTGCTGTGAGGTAGGAACAATAGGTCATTACGTCGAGTGGATTACTTACAACAATAATTATGGTGTTCGGGCTGTATTTAACAATGTTCTCTGTAACTGATTTTACAATTCCTGCATTGGTGGCGATTAGATCGTCACGGCTCATGCCTGGTTTACGGGGTAATCCGGATGTGATTACGACAACATCTGAATCAGCTGTGGCTGCATAATCATTGGTGACACCTTTGATACGGGTATCATACATATTGATTGGGGCAGTCTGCCACATATCAAGTGATTTTCCTTCAGCTGTGCCTTCTTTGATATCGAGAAGGATTACTTCGTTAACAAGTTCTTTGTGTGCAATCACGTTTGCGCAGGTTGCTCCTACGTTTCCGGCGCCTACTACGGTTACTTT
>JBIIRF010000379.1:0-2758 GCA_044341715.1 Bacteroidia bacterium
CGATGTCAGATTTAATCAGATCATCATAGTCTTCCCAGAATGGAAACTCTGCTAAACGTTCATGGACAGTATTGCCACATTCATGTAATCGTCGGCGTGTCGCTTCATCCACATCTCCCATGCAGACAATTCCCTGTGGTCCGATGGCAGCAGCTGCAGCTCCGGTTAAGGTGGAGAATTCCATCACCAGCGTGGGTGAATATCTTTTGGCATAATGCAATGCATCGGCGAGTATCAGTCGACCTTCTGCATCTGTGTTTAATACTTCTACTGTTTTGCCACTCATCATGGTGATAACATCTCCTGGAACATACGCATCTCCGTCGGGACGATTATCTGTAGATGGTACAAGCGCAATTACATGCACTGGAACTTTTGCTTTCGCGAGCGCATAAATTGTTCCCGCTACCGTTGCGCCACCACCCATATCACATTTCATATAGTCCATGGAATTTGGTGTCGGCTTCAAACTCATTCCGCCGGTGTCGTACACTACTCCTTTTCCAACCAGTACATACGGCTTTTTGTTTACCGCATTTTTAGGCTTCCATTCCATGATGGAAAAAGTAGGAGGTTGCGGACTTCCCAGGTTCACAGCCAGTAATCCGCCCATTTTCAACTGACGAATCGCCGTTTTGTTCAAAACCTTTACCGAGAATCCGGCTTCTTTTCCCATTTTCTGGAACTGTCGGCTAAATTCTGTGGCGTTGAGGAACGATTGAGGTTCATTCACCAGATCACGGGCCTTGAATACCGCTTCGTTGAGGATGTTCTGTCGCTGAATGTCTTTGTCAGTCAGTCCTTTAACATAGATCTGGAGCGTTTTTACCGTATATTCTTCTTTTTTGCGGTTGCTGCGATATTTCAAAAACTGATAACTGCTGAGAGAAAATCCTTCTGCAAAAGCCAACGCAATGGCTGCATCTACCTCACCATTTAGCGTAACTGTTTCGTGCTTAGCGGCTTGGCATCGTGAGAAGAAGGTGCTTCCGGCTTTACGGGCATTCTCCAGTCGGGCAGGCAACGATTTCTCGCTACCATCTGTCTGTTGAAGGTAAAGCATTCTGCTGTATTGGTTTACGGCGATAAACTTCTTGTCTGCCTTCAGTTCTTGCTGAATATAGGCCCATTCCGCGCGGGAAAAGAGCTTTTCAGAGAGGGTACTCTTGTCGGAAAAGAGATGAAGCTGATGTCCATCTTTACGAGGCGCTGACAGGCGCTTGAGTGTGATCTGCATAGAGTTGCGTAAATTTGAGCGGATGAAATTACTGAATGCCCCGTTCATCCTCAATGTTTATGCGAAAATGATATTAACTATTCGCCGACATTCAGGTTGTAAAGGCATAGAAGAACGAAGAAAATGAATAGCGACTTATTACTTCAAAGAGCATTGAATCTCGAATTCCTTTCAGCGAAGGAAGGAAAATTTCTCTTTGAACATGTGAATACCTCCGAATTAATGTTTGTGGGGAATGAACTCCGGAAGAAAAAGAAGTCCGATGGAAAAGTTACATGGATCATCGACCGGAACGTGAATACAACGAATGTATGTATTGCGAATTGTAAGTTTTGCAATTTCTATCGCATTCCCGGACACGAAGAAGCGTACATTACTACCATCGAGCAGTACAAAACCAAAATCGAGGAGACTTTTCGCTACGGTGGGGAGCAGCTTCTGTTGCAAGGTGGTCATCATCCGCAACTGGGATTGAAGTTTTATACTGATCTCTTCAGTGAGTTGAAGCTGTTGTATCCGAAGTTGAAACTGCATGCTCTCGGACCACCGGAGATTGCACATATCTCTAAGCTGGAAGGCAAATCACATACGGAAGTGCTGGCTGCATTACAGGAATCAGGACTTGATTCCTTGCCCGGTGCAGGTGCGGAAATTCTGAATGATCGTGTGCGACGAATGATCTCCAAAGGAAAATGTTCGGGCCGTGAATGGCTGGATGTGATGCGTGCAGCTCATCAGTTGAATATTACTACTTCGGGCACGATGATGTTCGGACATGTGGAAACAATCGATGAACGTTTTGAGCATCTTGTCTGGCTACGCGAAGTGCAATCAGAAAAACCGGCGGATGCGAAAGGGTTTATTGCCTTTATCCCATGGCCGTTTCAGGATGAAGGAACTCTCCTGCAACGTGTAAAGGGTATACGCAATAACGTTAGTAGTGATGAGTATATCCGCATGATCGCAATCAGTCGGATCATGTTGCCGAATATTACCAATATCCAGGCTTCCTGGCTCACAGTGGGTAAGGAAGTTGCACAGGTTTGTTTACATGCCGGTGCGAATGATTTTGGTTCAATTATGATTGAGGAGAATGTGGTGTCTGCTGCAGGTGCTCCTCACCGGTTTACCAGCCAGGGTATTCAGGATGCTATCCGTGAAGCCGGCTTTGAACCGCAGCTGAGAAATCAGCAATACGAGTACAGGGAAGTGCCTGCATGGACAGAGCAACAGGTGATTACCTACTAAGTACAACAACAATTTCTAGTTCGCGTTTATATATGATGGTTCGTTTGACATTGAAGAATTTACTGCTGATCGGTTGCCTCTTGTTGATGGTGATTCCGGCTTTCGCTACACATAATCGTGCGGGTGAAATTACCTATGAGCGTCTGGGGACTTATACCTACAAGGTGAAGATCGTGACGTATACCAAAACATCAAGTCCGGCCGATCGTCCCGAGTTGGAGTTCTGGTGGGGTGATGGTACTCGCGATACGATTCCGCGTTTAAGTATTGATT
>JBIIRF010000381.1:0-2757 GCA_044341715.1 Bacteroidia bacterium
GTCTCCGCTGCTGCTGATCCTTCTGTTCGGAGTGTTCAAATTCTATAAACGTCGTCGACAGTACGCCCAATAAACTATGAAGAAAAACCGGATTACCATCGTTCTGTTTCTGTTGCTGGCTGCTTTGTCTGCGTACTTCTGGCTGAACCGCTCCGGATCTACCATCAAGGGCGAATTACGCGACTTTGCTTATGCAGATACTGCTTCAATCGACAAGGTTTTTCTCGCCGATAAAGAAGGCCGTAAAGTTACGGTGGTGAAGAATCCGGATTATACCTGGACCGTGAACGGTAAATTTCTGGCAAGAAAAGATGCAATCGATGTTTTGTTGCAAACAATTAAGGCGGTAGAAGTACGGAGTCCGGTTGGGAAAAATCTCTACAATAACACCATGAAGCTGATGGCGACAAAGTCGGTGAAACTGGAGATTTACGCAAAGGGAGAGTTGGTTAAAACCTACTATGTCGGACATCCAACCATGGATAACCTGGGCACCTTCATGTATCTTGAAGGATCCAGTACTCCGTTTATCACCCATATTCCGGGCTTTAACGGATTCTTGTCTACCCGGTATTTTGCATCTGAAGCGGAATGGCGCGATAAATCCATTTATCATCTTGAACCCCGGCGAATTGTAGAAGTGACCATCGATGAGAAGTTCCGTGCGCAGCGCAGTTTCCGTGTTTTCCGGGAAGCCGATTCTACCTACCATGCTTCTTTTTATCCTGCAGGTAAGCCAATTGAACCACTGAATATCAATGCTGTAAAGAAGTTCCTTACGGCTTTTCAGGCCACCTATTTCGAACGCCTCGATCATGATATTCCGGCATTTAGAAGGGATTCGGTCATCAAAGCCGGACCATTTGCCGTTATTCAGGTGAAAACCGACCAGGGGAAATCGATTCAGCTTACTTGTTATCGTAAGCCTGTGACAAGTCAGTCGCGACTTCAACTAGATTTGGATGGTAAAACCCTGCCCTTTGACTACGACAGGTTTTATGGCATCAGTTCTGAAGATACCTCCATGATGGTCTGTCAGTACTTCCATTTCGACCGGATTTTTAAAGATCCGCAAGGATTTATCATGGGGCAGACCGAAAAGCCCACCATGAACCGCTTCGAATAAACGTTTGTTGTTTATTGTTGATAAACTGCCTGCGCGGATTAAATCCTTTTCCTTCGCTTGAATTATATTTGTTCGCCCCTAAGTTTAATGGGCAAACACAGACACAAGCGATATGAAATTCATTGTCTCATCTGATATCCTGCTGAAGCAATTGCAGGTCATTGGCGGCGCATTACAAAGCAGCACTCCTCTTCCGATACTGGAAAACTTCCTTTTTGAACTGAGTCCCGGCTCCCTAAAAGCTTCTGCTTCCGATCTCGAAACCACGATGTCAACCGTGATTTCTGTAGATTCTAAAGAGAGCGGCAAGGTAGCTGTTCCGGCTAAAATTCTCCTGGAAACACTCAAGACCTTTGGAGCGACTCCGCTGACTTTTAAAGTGCAGAAAGATTCCTTCCAGATCGAAATCAGCTCCAGCGATGGTAAGTTTAAACTCACGGGACTGAACGGCGAAGAATTTCCTAAGCTGCCGGTAATCGACAAGCCAAATACCATAGAAATGCCTTCTGATGTTTTAGCAGAAGCCATTAACCATACACTTTTCGCTACCGGAAATGACGAGTTACGTCCGGTAATGACCGGTGTGTACTGCCAGTTCGGTAAAGAAGGCTCTATTTTCGTAGCAACTGATGCTCATCGTCTGGTGCGTTACCGCAGAACAGATATCCGCTCAGCAAAGGAAACATCCTTCATTATGCCGAAGAAGCCACTTGGTTTGCTGAAATCAAGTCTGCCAACTACCAATACGCAGGTGAAAATCGACTACAACGAAGCCAATGCTTTCTTTACATTCGAAAATACCAGCCTGATCTGTCGCCTTATTGACGGTCGCTACCCGAACTACGAAGCAGTTATTCCGTTGGATAATCCCAATAAAATGGAAATTGACCGACTCTCTTTCCAGAATGCCATTCGTCGTGTCAGCATCTTCTCAAATAAAACTACCCACCAGGTGAAATTCCGTATCGCCGGGAGTCAGGTGGATATTTCTGCGGAAGATGTGGATTTCGGAAATGATGCAAATGAGCGACTGAACTGCAGCTACGATGGTAAGGATATCGAAATTGCTTTCAACGCACGTTTCATTCAGGATATGCTGAACAATATTAACTCCGAGCATGTGCTGATGGAATTGAGTTTGCCGAATCGTGCCGGACTCCTTTCTCCGCCAAAAACAGAAGCGGATCCAAGTGCCGACCTGCTGATGCTTGTCATGCCGGTAATGGTTAACTAAGAAAAAAGTAATTCTCATAGAAAGGTCGGAGATAACATCCGGCCTTTTTTTTTGACTGTCTTGTTAATTTTTAAGGTTAATTACATCCTGCATTTCTTTAGGAAAAACAGCTCCGTATTTCGTATTTTTGTTTTGATGTCAGATTCTTCCGAACAACCTGTCCTTAAAGCAGACACCAGTGAAGCGCCCATCGTTTTAGATCCTGAAGCAGAGAAGAAGGAAATTCTAAAACGGTATAAGGCCTTGTTGAAAGCCTGCAAGCCGAATATCGACGCCAGCGAGCGAAAGATGATCAGGAAAGCCTTTGATCTTTCACTCGAAGCACATAAGGATATGCGCCGTAAGAGCGGTGAGCCCTATATTTTTCACCCGATTGCAGTAGCCATGATTGTGGCTG
>JBIIRF010000380.1:0-2757 GCA_044341715.1 Bacteroidia bacterium
GCCGAGATACAACTGACGCACTTTTTCACGCATCTTTTGCATCTCCACATTGATCTTCTCCTGTTCCACCTGTGAGTTTACACGGGCCACATTCTTCTGAGCGCTTATATTTCCACCATCAAAAAGAATCTGGTTCACATCGGCAGTCGCCCGGTATTGATCTTTATCGAGCGGATCAATTGTAAATCCAGGCAAATTAATTTTAATCGGTAGTTCAGTAACATCCGATTGATAAGAAGCCTGACCATTGATGCTAAGCTGAGGAAGAAAAGCGCGGTTCAATGCCGCCAGACTAAAATCCTTACTCTTCTCCACCAGTTCACGTTGCTTCACCAATGGATAATTTGAATTTGCCGAAGTGAGAACCTGCTCTAATGAAGGAACATCCTGACCATAGACCAGCGAATACACCAGCGACAACAAGAACAATAAGATTAATTTATTTGCTTTCATGAATCAACAGAGATGATTTAATAAACAATTGAACAGAAGTTACACGATCTCTCAATAAGGTATGATATGTGTCCGGATCTGTCAGCAGCATACGACTCATTAGTGGCGCCGCTACAAAAGGAAAAACGGTCATCGCCATCACATTCATCCATACAAACCGCGGATCCATCTCACGAATTTTTCCTTCACTCATTTCCTGCATCAGTTGACCCATAAACGAAGCAAAGGGAGGAGGTCCGGGCATCTTACTGATCAGATTATTAAAGAAGCGATCCGGATCACGATGAATTTCATGGATGACAAATGTTGGCAAATCCGGCTTCTGCAACAGTAACTCGATATGCGCCTCCACGTATTTACAAAGTTTCTCCACTGCATCACCGTTACCTGAAAAAATCGCATGAATCTGCGGCACGAAAGCAGCAAATGCATCCTCAAACACCAGATTAAAAAGCGACTCCTTGTTTTTGTAATAATAATGCAGCAAAGCCTTATTGATACCAGCCACATTCGCGATATCCTGCATCCGCGCACCATCGAAGCCATCGCGGATAAATACTTTCCGAGCCGCCTCAAGAATTAACTCCTGTGTTTTTTGATCCTGTTCTTTAACCACGTGATTTAACCAATTGGTTAACAAAAGTACAATTGGAAGTCTATTTAGCAAGTATTATTTGCACCGATATAACGTAAATTGTTCATATACAGCATATTTATTTTAACCAAATGGTTAATTAATCGGCGGAATCAGGTGGACTTTTCGAAAATCCGGGTGAATAAAATCGTGGACAGGGAGCAGAAAAAAGGAACGAAACAGACCACAAAAATTAAGGGCTTTTCAACACAAAATCTATGGTATATGTGACAGTTATTCCAGGTATACAAGGACAAAAAAAACTCAAACCACTGGTTGGAGAAATCAACGCATGCACTGGAAGGAATTGAACATAGTACAATCAACAGAATAAAAAAAGCCGGAACTCAAGAGCCCCGGCCTTTTATGGTTTGACTTTACTATTTATTTCGCAACATTTGAGTTGATCACTTTCGCCGGAGTAGAATTCATCTTCCAGATAGCAGCAACAACTTTCAGTTTAGTTTTATCCCAACCTGGTTTCAGGAATACAGTGTACGTGTTTTCAAAAACCTGATCAGCGGTAATAGCCAGGCTATTGTTGATTTTCTCACCTGCATAGCCGGTAGAATTGCTTGTACGAACGATGTTTTTATGCGGGTAGTTGGCTGTAGTTCCTGTATTTGTAGACTGAGAAGAGATTACAGATTCTTCTACAACATACAACGCCAGACGCATATCTGTACCAGCCAATTGCTCTTTAAAGAACTGAACTTTAGTAGAAATTTTCATTGAATCGCCAACGATAGTCTTTGACAACGCAACACCTGCAAGTACTGAATCAGCATTGAAGGCAGTTGCCTTTTGTAACACTTGAGTTACTGTAGACTGCCAGGAAGAATAAACACCCTGATATTGGTTTGCTGCAATGAACTTTGGGATTCCATTTCCACCATAAGTAGAATTGTTATAAATCGACCACATGCCATTACCAGTAGACCAGTCAAGACTGCTATTGTTAGAGCCTGTGTACACCTTAATTGCATTCAATGAATTACCTTCATAACTCAACAAAGAATCGAAAGCCGGACCACCGTTACTTCCACATGGAGGACACCAGTCTTCAGAGAAGTCGATAAGTAATGCTCTGTTTTTCTTTTCTACTGTCAATCCGCCTCCGGTTGTTCCGGAACCGCCATCGTCATTGCTATCATCTTTACTGCAAGACAGGAATGTTACAGCCACAATGGCCATCAACGCGAGTACTTTTTTCATTTGATCAGGGTTTGAAGTTTAATTTCAGTACTAATATAAAGAATTTTTCAAACCGTAGCACTTTTTCTCCAAAAACAACTGGTTTTTGGCCAAAAATCATTGAATAATACAAAAAACGGACATTGTAACACTCTCCTATCTAGAATCCGTGAAGTAGAGCCGCGCAGTTCGCTTTGTTCACAAAGCATACCTCGCGGCACACTTCACGGCACTGCCATCTGTAATCCACTCATCTGTACTTCCGTAATCTGCAGATCATTAAAAGTCCTAAAATCTGTAATCTGTATATCGGCATAATCCGTAAGATCTGTACTCCGTAAATCCGATTCATCTGTACCATCCTAATCACTCCGTTCAAATCTGTAATCTGCAACCCTCCTCCGTAAATCCGTATTATCTGAACATCTGTACATCCGTATATCCGTAAAAGAGCTCGCCGGTCATCCTACACAATC
>JBIIRF010000382.1:0-2754 GCA_044341715.1 Bacteroidia bacterium
CGGTCACGGTATCGGCCCATAACTTTATCGCGTTGCGCCTGACTTAAATCTCCATGCAGCGAATCGGCATTGTAACCATCGCGCATCAGATGTTCTGCCACATCCTGAGTTTCCAGTTTGGTACGACAGAAGATGATTCCGAAAATTTCAACGTTGGCATCTACAAAACGCTTAAGAGCCGCATAACGATCCTTCGCTCTGACAACGGTATAACAGTGTTCGATATTTTCATTTCCTTTCTGATTTGACTCAGTCATAATCTCGAAAGGATCGTTCATGTAATTTTTGGAAATCGCTTTTACTTCCCGCGGCATCGTTGCAGAGAACAACCATGTATTACGGTCTTCAGGCGTATTCTCGAGAATAAAATCGATATCTTCTTTAAAGCCCATGTTCAACATTTCATCGGCTTCATCCAACACGAGAATTTTGATCTTTCCTAAATCAAGTGCTTTACGGTTGATCAAATCAATTAATCGTCCGGGAGTAGCAACAACTACCTGCACTCCGCGACGAATTTTACGGATCTGGTCCATGATACTTGCACCGCCATAAACAGGAACTGCATCAAAGCCACGCATTTCCTTCGCAAAATTCTGAAGGTCGTTATAAATCTGCATGCATAACTCACGGGTTGGCGCCAGCACCAGGGCCTGTGGGTAATTCTGGTCAATATCAATCAGGTGGAGCAGAGGAAGTCCGAAAGCGGCAGTTTTACCGGTACCGGTCTGTGCGAGACCAACTAAATCCCGGCCTCCTTCAAGAAGGGCAGGAATTGCTTGTAATTGGATGGGGGTCGGCGTTACAAACCCTAGAGCTTCAACGCCTTTCACTAATCGAGCGTCGAGGCCCAGGTCTTGGAAGGTATTCATCGCGCAAAGATACGAAAAATCAGGCTTGCTTCGCTGGAAATCAGTGAAATAGTCGACACCTCTAAGGGCTCTCCTCTTACACACAATTAAAATCCTCCTCTATTCTAAACTTTAATTTGAAATACACTCACTTATATAGTTTAATTACAGTCTTTCCTAAAAGCAGAATTAAAATCATAAAAACCCGATAAATTCAATCTTCACAATTTGGAATAAATAATTAGCACAATTACTCAACAAACTAATTTTCAATTCTTTATAAATCCAATAGTTCGTACAATTTCCGCCTCCTTTCTTTTACCTAATTTTGCACTCTCAAAATAACGATCATGAAAGAAGTATATATTGTTTCTGCTGTACGTACCCCAATCGGAAGTTTCGGCGGCGTATTATCTGGTGTTGCTGCAACGCAATTAGGTGCAACTGCAATTAAAGCAGCTCTTGAAAAAGCAGGAGTAAATCCCGATCAGGTGAATGAAGTGTACATGGGAAATGTTTTACAGGCCAATGTAGGACAAGCACCTGTAACACAAGCTTCCATTTTTGCAGGACTTCCAAATACAGTACCCGGAACAACAGTCAACAAAGTTTGTGCTTCCGGAATGAAAGCCATCATGCTTGGTGCGCAGAGTATCATGCTTGGTGACAATGATGTTGTTGTTGCAGGCGGAATGGAAAACATGAGTGCGGTTCCTTATTACCTCGATAAAGCACGTAACGGATATCGTTTAGGGCATGCCCAGATGATTGATGGTTTAGTGAAAGATGGTTTATGGGATGTTTACAAAGACTACCACATGGGTAACGCTGCCGAGCTTTGTGCGACAGAGTGTAAAATCTCCCGCGAAGATCAGGATGCATATGCCATTGAATCATACAAACGTTCACAGGATGCCTGGGCAAAAGGATTGTTCAAATCAGAAATTGCGCCGGTAAGCATTCCACAAAAAGGGAAAGACCCGATTGTGATTTCAGAAGACGAAGAGTATAAAAAAGTAGATTTCAATAAAATCCCTTCACTGCGTGCTGTATTCGTAAAAGACGGAACAGTAACTGCTGCCAATGCGAGTACCTTGAATGATGGCGCTGCAGCAGTAGTGCTGATGAGCAAGGAGAAAGCAGAAGCATTGGGCATTAAACCTCTTGCTAAAATCCGCTCTTTCGCAGATGCACAACAAGCTCCCGAATGGTTTACTACTGCACCTGCAAAAGCACTTCCACGTGCCGTTGAAAAAGCAGGACTCAAAATGAGCGATGTAGAATTTTTCGAAATCAACGAAGCATTCTCCGTTGTTGCGTTAGCGAATAATCAGGAAATGAAACTTGATGGCAATAAAGTCAATGTATTCGGTGGAGCAGTTTCACTTGGTCACCCATTGGGATGTTCAGGAGCGCGGATCATTGTTACCTTATTGAATGTACTGACGCAGAAAAACGCTAAAATCGGTGCGGCCGGTATCTGCAACGGTGGCGGTGGAGCTTCTGCTATCGTAATTGAGCGCTTGTAATTGAACCTTCTGTTGGCTTTCTAAGTAAAAGCTGCTAAAAAAGAGTATGGGCTACGGCATCTGTCCACTGAGTATTATCCCGCTCCGGCTGGAACCCTCGCATCGAAGCGAGCAGGTGTCGCAGCTCTTGTTTGGCGAAACCTTTACTGTTCTTGAGCATCAACACGATTGGCTAAAGGTCCGACTGAGCCTGGATGATTACGAAGGATGGATTCAACGTTCCCAGGGATATGAATTGTCGCTTGTGGAGTTTAACGAGTTGCAAAAATCCCGAACCTACATCAGCTACGATCTTGTACAGATTCTTATTAATCATCAAAGCATAACGTCCATTTTACTCGGAAGCCATCTCCCATGGTATCGTTCAGGCAACT
>JBIIRF010000383.1:0-2749 GCA_044341715.1 Bacteroidia bacterium
CAATGTATAACCCAGGAAACGCATTCTCCACACCGAATTGGTATCATAAATCCGCTCGTGAATGACATCATTCCGCACACCTTCCTGCATCAATCTGGCCACCGCCAAATGTGTATTAGCGGATACCGAATTAAAACGGAAACTACCGGTATCGGTCATGATTCCGGTATACAGACATTCCGCTCCGTTCTTCGAAATATGGTGATCCCATTTCATCGCCAGGAGGAGATGCACAATCAATTCGGCCGTAGATGCCATGGTAGAAACAGAGAACTGAATCTGACAAAAACCGGCCTTCGGATCGAGATGATGATCGATTAAAACCATAGGAACGGTCACTTTTTGCAAATCGGACTGCATTTGTTCCACCCTGCCCGGATCATTAAAATCGAGGCAAAAAACCAGCTCCGCCGCCTCCAGTTTCTGACGTGCCTGCTTCGG
The DNA here is from genome assembly GCA_044341715.1 of Bacteroidia bacterium. GTDB lineage: Bacteria > Bacteroidota > Bacteroidia > AKYH767-A > OLB10 > JAJTFW01. Next base: position 442 of record JBIIRF010000383.1, read on the forward strand.
ATTCCGGATGAAATCGGTCACCTCTGAGGCACCCTCCATCCAGTCCAAAAACATAGGGAACTCACTGGGAACCACCACTTCAGCCTGATGTCCTGCTGCCACTAATACCTGTTTCAATCCCAACGAAGAGCCGAGGGCATCACCATCCGGTTTATGATGGGTGGTGATCACTATTCTTTTAGGATCCCGGAGCAAATCGAGCAATGCGCTGATTTTTTCCTCACTAAAAACATGTGCCATAATTGAAATCAAAAGTAATCCAATTACCTTTGCAGCCCGAAACAAGGATAAAACATTCTAAAAAATATTATGACAACAAATCGCACGTTCACCATGCTTAAACCGGATGCTGTAGCCAATGGATACATTGGAGCCATCCTTGATCACATTACCAAGGCCGGTTTTAAAATCGTGGCAATGAAATACACCCGTTTATCTGCTGAAACGGCCGGACAATTTTATGCCGTTCACAAAGAGCGTCCATTCTACAAAGATCTGGTAAGCTACATGTCATCCGGACCGATTGTAGCTGTGATCCTCGAAAAAGACAACGCAGTAGAAGATTTCCGCACGGTAATCGGTGCTACAGATCCTACGAAAGCGGCGGACGGAACTATTCGTAAATTGTATGCAAAATCAATTGAAGCGAATGCCGTTCATGGATCAGACAGTGATGAGAATGCAGCTATCGAAGGTAGCTTCTTCTTCAATGCATTTGAAAGATTCTAAAGAGACCAACTCCATGTTAAAATCCCTGGTTCGCCGGGGATTTTTTATTATGTAAAGCGGGGAACAACAAAGAACATAATCAGCATTCCGATAAAGAATACCAGCAAAGCCGTGATAATGATTTTTTCGTAAGTAGAATATCCAGGTCCCTTATTCCCCGTTCGCATAATTAATAAATAACGATCTCCAGAATTACTTCTTCCCCCAGCTCATCATTCAACTGACGAAGGATATCCTGTTTTATATAAGTCAGCTCCTGCTTAACGACGGCAGAATTCAGGTGCACGGTCAGTTGCCCGCTTTTAAAACTGAGGGACTGAGTCCGTTGAATCACCGGAGCCGGCATACAAGTAGCCCAGGCCTCGATGATTTTTGCTGACCACAAACCATCCTCCAGCTGATATTTCTTCAGCATCTCCTTAATCACATCTCCCAGAGAATTTTCATTCGTCGGCCGCATTGTACAAATATGTGGAATTAATCTGAATTTCTCCCTCCGTAAATTGGCCTTAAGACACGAAAAATGGATATTTTTGAACCCGGAAATGGCCATCATCACCTTTACTACCGACTGGGGAACCCGCGATTATCATATCGGGGCGATAAAGGGTATGTTATTGTCTCAGATTCAGGACCTACGGTTAATCGACCTTAGTCACCAGGTAGCGCGCCATAACATACAACAAGCCGCCTATATTTTCAAAAATGCCTGGCGACACTTCCCGGCCGGCACACTGCATTTTATTGGAGTCCATGGCCAGAACAAACACGATCCGGAATTAATTGCCATCAAAAAAGAAGGACATATTTTTATAGGAGTCAACGATGGATTCTTCTCGCTAGTATTTGAAGATGCCCCCATCGACGTAGTAACTCTCCGCAATCCTGAGAGCAGAGGAGATTTATTTGATTTACCGCTCATGGTACAGAGTGCAGCCCATCTGCTCAATGGAAGGAACTTATACGAATTAGGCGAACGACCCGAACATTTCGTACAACGCTCCGCATTTCTTCCCACCATCGACGAAGAACTCATACATGGAGTTGTTATTTATATTGATGATTACGGCAACATCGTCACCAACATCTCCCGCGAACTTTTCGAAGAACAGCGCAAAGGCCGGAAGTTTGAAATTGTCGCCCGTAAAGCCCAATACTCCATCGACAGTATCAGCAGCTATTACAATGTAGTAGAACCTGGATCAGCCATTGCTTTATTCAACGACGCAGGCTACCTCGAGATCGCCATCAACGAAGACAGTGCCTTCAAATTAATGAACATCCGTCTCAACGACAATATCCGCATAGAATTCAAATGATCGTCCGCATCGTACGCCTTTCCATCAAACCGGAACATGCAGCGGAATTTTACCGGCTTTTCAGAGAGACATACACTGCTATACGCGGATTTTCCGGATGCAGCGAATTACAGCTGTTCCATGATGCTGACGACGAAAACTTATTCATCACCTACTCACACTGGGACTCTGAAGAAAGCCTCAACGAATACCGACAATCGGAGTTATTCAAAACAACATGGGCGGCAGTAAAGCCATTGTTCAGCAACGCACCACAGGCT
>JBIIRF010000057.1:0-9273 GCA_044341715.1 Bacteroidia bacterium
TTCTCTGACCTAAGCACCGGCGGACCTACCTCCTGGCGCTGGTCATTCCCCGGCGGAACACCATCTACCTCCAATCTTCAGAATCCTAAAGTAGTATATTCAACATCCGGTACATTTTCGGTAAGCCTTACCGTTAGTGGTCCGGGAGGAAGTAACACCATCACCAAGAATAACTTCATCACCACCACCGGAGCCGGAATTCCAATGACAGAGGATTTTGAAAGCACTACTTTCCCTCCCACCAACTGGACCAACTACGATGATGCATCCGACGGATTTATGTGGGCACGAACCGGCCAAGCCAGCGCATTTGGAGTAGGTGGCGGATCGGTTTTCTTCAACAACTATAATTATAATCTCAACGGACAAAGAGACCAATTACGCACCTATCGCTACAACCTCAGCGGATATGCAAATTACTGGTTAAAGTTTGATGTAGCCCACCAGTTATACAGTCCATCCTATCTTGATTCACTTTCGGTAGGACTCTCCTCCAACTGCGGACAAACCTACAACACCATCTACGTAAAACCAGGCACAACGCTCGCCACTGTACCCGGAAACGGAGGATTTTTCACACCTACTGCATCACAATGGAGAACAGACTCAGTAGACATCACCGGATATGCCGGACAAGATGTAATGCTCTCCTTCGTAAATCACGGACATTACGGAAACAATATTTACATCGACAACATCCGGATCAGTGGATTGAATGCATTCGTCACACTCAACCTCAAAGTGCTCCTGGAAGGATTTTACAATACCTCCAGCAATGTCATGAATGCAGTAGCTGACCCAACAGGTGCACCAGGCCTCACAGACACTATTACGGTTTCACTGGCAAACACAACAGCGCCCTACTCGATCGTATACACTGATCAGGCGGTAATCACCACAGGAGGAAATGCCACCTTCAATTTCCCGCTCGCTGTATTAAACGGATCGTACTATGTTGTATTCAAACATCGGAACTCACTCGAAACCTGGAGTAAAACCCCGATTTTGTTCAACACCCCAACCAAAACGATCGACCTTTCCATTTATTAAGCATCTAAACATCTGGAACCGGAGACTTGCTAATGCATTTCTCCGGTTCTTTTTTTGCTTTAACTTTTCAACAATTCCACTCGTGTTGTGAAAAACAATTTCGTCATCCACAGCAGACAAAGCACCAACATCACAGACCCTTCAAAGGACATATACTGAACTGACCATACCGCCATGGTTCAAATTCAGCGAATTAAATCAGCAACGAAGGAGGATCAAAACGAAGTCCGACGAGAGATTCCTGCGTAAAAAAACTGCATATCCAAACGTTTAAAAAACGGCTAATTTCAGAGACCTAACCATCCGGACCTCCACAGGAATTATACCTATCTTTAACCCATGCAAAATTACCTCGACCAACTCAACGAAGTGCAGCGTGAAGCCGTGATACAGACTGAGGGTCCCGTGATGATTATCGCCGGCGCCGGTTCCGGAAAAACCAGAGTACTCACCTACCGAATTGCTCATCTGATCGAAAAAGGAACTGATCCATTCAACATCCTCTCCCTCACCTTCACCAACAAGGCAGCACGCGAGATGAAGGAAAGGATTTCCAAAGTAGTCGGGAATGAAGCACGTAATCTGTGGATGGGCACCTTCCACTCTGTTTTCGCGCGTATTTTACGAATGGAAGCCGATAAAATAAACTATCCATCCAACTTCACCATTTACGATACTGACGACAGTAAAAGTCTGATTCGTGATATACTCAAAGAGCAAAACCTCGACGATAAAATCTATAAACCATCAGTAGTTCTCAATCGTATTTCCTCGGCCAAGAACAATCTTTTCAACTGGATGGAATATCAGGGCAGCACTGAGCTGGTCTCCGACGACAACTCCACCGGAAAACCGAAATTGGGAATGATCTTCGAGATGTACAGCAAACGTTGCTTCAAAGCAGGTGCGATGGACTTTGATGATATTTTGTACAACACCTGGAAATTATTTCACGAACATCCTGAAGTACTTTACAAATACCAACTCAAGTTCAAATACGTAATGGTAGATGAGTTTCAGGATACCAACTTTGCGCAATACATCATCGTAAAAAAATTAAGCGCCATGCATCAGAATATTTGTGTGGTAGGTGATGATGCACAGAGTATCTATGCATTCCGCGGAGCCAACATTCAAAACATTCTCAATTTCGAAAAAGACTTCAGTGAACTTAAAACTTTTAAGCTGGAACAGAATTACCGCAGCACCAAGAACATTGTTAAAGCAGCCAACTCTGTAATTACCTACAATAAAAATCAGCTGAAGAAAGATGTCTGGACCGACAATCATTCCGGCGAAAAAATCAAAGTATTAAAAGCACTAAGTGACAACGAAGAAGGAAATCAGGTTGCGCTAAGTATTTTTGAAGAGAAGATGAACCGTCGTCTTCACAACAAAGATTTTGCAATTCTTTACCGCACCAATGCACAAAGTCGTTCGATGGAAGAAGCCCTCAGAAGGCAGAATATTCCATACCGTGTATTTGGCGGAGTATCTTTCTACAACCGTAAAGAGATTAAAGATCTGCTGGCTTATTTCCGGATGGCCATTAACAACGTCGATGAGGAGGCCATGAAACGGATTATCAATTATCCGGCAAGAGGAATCGGTAAAACGACCGTTGATCGCATAGTAGTGCATGCGGCACAGGAAAATGTCAGCACCTGGCAAGTCATTGAGAATATCCACGAGTTCAAAGCAGGAATTAACGGAGGTATCAGAGATAAAATAGCCGAGTTCGGAACGATGGTGAAAAGCTGGAACATCATGCTGAAAAACCATACTGCGTATGAACTGGCTAGTCATATTGCGAATGCATCCGGATTGCTACACGAGTTGTACAACGACCGTACTCCGGAAGGTGTTAGCCATTATGAAAACGTTCAGGAGTTACTTAACGGAATTCGGGAATTCAGCGAAAACGGAAAGATACCACTGGAATCTCCCTCTGCAGAACAGGATTTGCCGACTCTCCGAACACTTGATTTATACATGCAAGATATTGCATTGCTCACCGATGCAGACAATGACAAAGATGGTGACACCGACAAAGTAGCATTGATGACCATCCATAGTGCGAAAGGACTTGAGTTTAAAAATGTTTACGTAGTTGGTTTAGAAGAAAACCTGTTTCCCTCTCAGCTCAGCGTTAATTCACGCACTGAACTGGAAGAAGAGCGCCGACTTTTCTATGTAGCCATCACCAGAGCAGAAGAAAAGTTAACACTCAGCATGGCCGCAACACGCTATCGCTGGGGTAATCTCATTTATTGCACGCCTAGCAGATTCCTGGAAGAAGTAGATCCTGATTGTCTGGACATGCCTGTAGAAAAAGCACCCGGCGGATTTCTCGATGATGATGACGAACGTGGCGGATGGGGTAATTCATTTGGAGGAGGCGGACAACGCAACTTCCAGCGCGGACAGGGAAAAGCAAGCGGAACAAGTCGCACATTTCAGGGCAGCAACAGTAAATCCACCCGCCCGCAAACATCCTCGGCACGACCTGCTACTACTAACGGTGGCGCAGTACCGCAAGGGTTTAAAAAGCTCAGTAACGCACTCCCTGTGCAAGCAGCAGCAGATTTCGAAGCCGCCGATCCTTCACAAATCACAGTAGGCTTGAATGTGGAACATCAACGCTTCGGTCGCGGACAAGTAATCGCCATAGAAGGACGCTCTCCTGAAAACAAAGCAACCATCTTATTCGAAACACAAGGCCAAAAGCAGTTACTCCTCAAATTTGCCAAATTGAAAATCGTATAAATCATTTCATCACCTACTGCGTCGAATTACAATTTAGTTTCATCCGTAACCATCCGCAATCATCCATAACCATCTGTAACCATCAGAATCTTCCGTAATCATCAGAATCATCAGAATCATCCGTGCAATCGGTAATCTTCCATACAATCGGTAATCATCCGCACCATCCAGACCATCGGCATCTTCCGTAAAAAACCGCAAGAAACCGTATGCAACCGTATGTAGCCGTATGTAGCCGTATGTAGCCGTATGTAGCCGTATAAAACCGTATGAAGCCGTATGCAACCGTATGCACCCCGCACGCCGTATCCCAAAATTCCCTATCTTTAAACCACAGTATGCTAAAAATGGAATATAATACCTCAAGAAAAAACCTAATCATCTCAGAATACGGACGTTCCATCCAGGAAATGGTAGAACATGCCGTCGCTTTAGAAGATCGGGACGAGCGAAGCAAGGCAGCAAAAACCATTGTAAATGCCATGGCTATTCTTCATCCGCAGCTTAGGGACATTGCCGATTACAAGCATAAATTATGGGATCATTTGTTCATCATTTCTGATTTCCGTCTTGATTGCGATTCCCCCTACCCGATGCCGGACAGAGATTTAACTCATGTAAAACCTGATCCGCTGCCTTATCCGCAAAAGAATATCCGGATGAGACATTACGGCAGTATTGTTGAATCCATGATTCAGGAGGCAGTAAAACTGGAGGAAGGAACTGAGAAGCAACAGGTGGTAGAAGCAATTGCTAACTTCATGAAGATGAGCTATCTTACCTGGAATCGCGACTCAGTAGATGACGAAGTGATTCGTGAACAATTACGGGATTATTCCGGTGGAAAACTTGAGATCCGGGAGGATATGAAGCTCACCACACGTTTTATAGATTTACGGGAAGCTGATCGCAGAAATCAGAAGAACAAAAATCTCAAAAAACGGAATAATGGAAATGGATACAGCCGTCTTAAATAAACCGGCAGCAGCTATGCAATCAACAAGCGGAAGTTTTGAAATTACCGGCGGATGCAAACTTCATGGTTCAATAGAACCGCAAGGTGCGAAGAATGAAGCTTTGCAGATTTTATGTGCTGTATTACTTACAGAAGAAGAGTGCATCATTGAAAATGTACCTGAAATCAGAGATGTAATAAAGTTGATTGAACTGCTCGGTAACATGGGCGTTGAAACACATCGTCTGGCTCCGAACACGTATTCATTCCGCGCAAAAAATATTAATCTCGCTTATCTGGAGACCAAGGAATTTTCTAAACTTGGTGCAGCTCTCCGCGGTTCGATCATGATTGTCGGACCATTATTGGCTCGTTATGGTAAAGCGGCAATTCCTCGTCCGGGTGGAGATAAAATCGGCCGTCGACGTCTGGATACTCACTTTATCGGATTCCAGAATCTGGGCGCGAAATTCGACTTTGATAGTACCGATAATTTTTACAAAGTAGAGGCTCCAAAACTGAAGGGCACTTACATGTTGCTCGACGAGGCTTCGGTGACTGGTACTGCAAATATTGTGATGGCTGCAGTAATGGCTGAAGGCACCACTACAATTTACAATGCTGCCTGCGAACCTTATCTGCAACAGCTTTGCAAAATGCTCAACCAGATGGGCGCTAAAATTTCCGGTATCGGTTCAAACCTGCTGGTGATTGAAGGAGTGACATCATTGAAAGGCACACGTCACCGGATTCTTCCTGATATGATCGAAGTTGGTTCTTTCATTGGATTAGCGGCAATGACGCAGAGTGAAATCACCATTAAAAATGTAGGACTCGCTCATCTTGGAATTATCCCGACAACTTTCCAACGTTTGGGAATTAAGATGGAGTTCAGGGGTGATGATATTTATATTCCGGCTCAGGAGATGTATGAAATCGATACATTCATTGACGGTTCAATCCTGACAATTGCCGATCAGATATGGCCGGGATTCACGCCCGATTTGTTATCAGTGATTCTGGTTACTGCAACTCAGGCTGCAGGTACAATTCTGGTTCATCAGAAGATGTTTGAAAGCCGTCTCTTCTTCGTGGATAAACTCATTGATATGGGTGCACAGATTATCCTTTGTGATCCACACCGCGCTACTGTGATTGGGTTGGCACGTAAGCATCCACTGAAAGGAATTCAGATGACATCGCCTGATATTCGTGCTGGAGTAGCTTTGTTGATCGCTGCCATGAGTGCTAAAGGAAAAAGTGTTATCCACAACATCGAACAAATTGATCGTGGTTACGAGCGGATCGATGAACGACTGAATGCACTTGGCGCAAAAATTGTTCGCGTCTGATTAATTTCTGGTTCTTTCTTTAATTGAAGTCCTGCTGCTTGAGATGTAATTAAATCTTGCGGAATATCAGCACGTGCTTTCCCCTGAAGGAAATGCATATTTGATGATGTAAATTCTCTGTTGGAAATAATTACGCGGACTATTACAATCCCTTTTCTGTCAGCAGCCGATCCATTTCCTGCTGTACTTTCAAAGCTTCTGCCCTGGCCTTCTCAGCAAAATCAAATCCATCTCCTCCATAAATAATTTGGCGGGATGAATTCACCAGCAATCCAACTTCCTTATTCATTCCGATTCGGGAAATTGCTGCAAGATCTCCTCCCTGAGCACCAACACCCGGAACAAGAAAGAAATAGTCCGGTGCAATTTCACGCAACTGTTCAAACTGCTCTGCGCGTGTAGCACCGCAAACAAACATCAACTGTTCACTGCTGCCCCATTGCATAGCCTTACGCATCACCTCTTCGAAGAGGAGTCCGCCCATTTCCTGCTGATTCAACTGAAAATCCATCGCTCCGGGATTAGAGGTCAGTGCGAGCAGTATCACCCATTTATTTTCGAATGCAAGAAATGGCTTTACAGAATCCTCTCCCATATACGGAGCAACCGTAACAGAATCAAAATTCATGTGCTGAAAAAATGCACGTGCGTATAACGTTGACGTATTACCGATATCTCCACGTTTGGCATCTGCAATCGAAAAACAATGGCTGGGGATTAACTCCATTGTTCTTTCCAGACTCTTCCATCCGATATGACCCTGGCTCTCATAAAATGCAAGATTCGGTTTATAGGCCACACATAGATCTGCAGTTGCTTCTATTATAGCTTTGTTAAATTCAAAAATCGGATCGTCAGTTTCCAGTAAATGTGCAGGAATTTTTGTGATATCTGTATCGAGTCCGACGCATAAATAACTGCGCTTTTTACGGATAAGATCGGAGAGTTGCTTTTTGTTCACAGCTTACTGGATTTTACGGGTAGATCAGGCGAGATTTTCTTCCTTCATTTTCTCTGCATTCTCTGCAAATTGCAATGCATCAATAAAATCCTGAACATCGCCATTCATAACTGCATCCAGATTATGACTCGTAAATCCAATGCGATGATCCGTGACACGACTTTGAGGATAGTTGTAGGTGCGGATTTTAGCTGATCGGTCGCCTGTGCTTACAAGTGTTTTCCTTCGCTTGGAGACTTCATCCATTCGCTTGGTATATTCGATCTCATACAACTTCGAACGCAGCATCTGTAATGCCATATCGCGGTTTGCATGTTGAGAGCGTGCTACCTGACATGTAATCACAATTCCGCTCGGCTTATGTGTTAACTGAACTTTGGTTTCAACTTTGTTTACATTCTGTCCTCCAGCTCCACTTGATCGTGCAGTCTGAAATTCAAGATCAGCCGGATTAATTTCTACGCCATCAAACTCATCTGCTTCCGGCAATACAACCACCGTAGCTGCAGAGGTATGAATTCTTCCTTGTGTTTCTGTAGCCGGCACACGCTGTACCCGGTGCACTCCACTTTCATATTTCAATACACCATAAGCTTTCTCCCCTCTCACTTCCATCACAATCTCTTTGTAGCCTCCGGTATTCCCTTCATTAAAATCCACAACCTCTACTTTCCATCCACGAGTCTCGCAGTAACGTTGATACATTCTAGCAAGATCACCTGCAAACAAACTGGCTTCATCACCACCTGTTCCGGCACGTATTTCCAGAATTGCATTGCGGCTATCTTCCGGATCCTGCGGAATCAGCAATACCTGAATATGCTCTTCTAGTTTTGCTAATTGCGGCTCAAGTTCCTCTAACTCGCCTTTGGCCATATTGCGAAAATCCTCATCCTTGTCATTATTTAAAACATGACGGGCTTCGTTAATATTGGTGAGAATCTTTCTATACTCGCGCGTTGCATTCACTACATCCTCGAGATCGCGGTATGATTTATTTAACTGTTGGAATTTTTTCTGATCAGCAATGACTCCCGGATCACCGAGCTGCACACCGATATCATTGAAGCGCGCTTCAAGACTCTCTAATCGTTCTAATAAATTATCTGTTGGCATCTATCTTACCAGGTGAATTCTCCCTGTTGGGTTTTGATGGTTAATCTCTTTTTATCCGAGGCTGCAACATGTCCTACAACCTGCGCTTCAATATTAAAACTGCGACTCATCTGAATCAGTTCTTCGGCAAGTGATGGAGCACAATAAATCTCCATTCTATGACCCATATTGAAGACCTGATACATTTCTTTCCAATCAGTCCCAGACTGTTCACGTATGATATTGAACAAGGGTGGGACAGGGAAAAGATTATCTTTTACAATATGTAATTCATCCACGAAATGAAGCACTTTGGTTTGTCCACCGCCGCTGCAATGTACCATTCCATGAATTTCACTACGATGTTTGTCGAGGATGGCCTTAATCACCGGTGCATAGGTACGGGTTGGAGATAACACCAGCTGACCTGCATTCCGTCCGGTTTCGGCTATACTATCCGTTAGTTGCAACTGCCCGTTGTATACCAGCGATGCGTCAATTCCATGGTCAAAAGTATCCGGGTATTTTTTAGCCAGATGATTTTCGAATACATCATGCCGCGCAGAGGTAAGTCCGTTGCTACCCATTCCGCCGTTGTAGAACTGCTCGTAGGTTGCTTGCCCATAGGAGCTGAATCCAACAATAACATCACCGGCCTGGATATTTGCATTATCAATTACCTCACTCCTTTTCATACGGGCGGTAACTGTACTATCTACGATAATTGTCCGTACAAGATCACCCACATCTGCAGTTTCGCCACCGGTAGTATAAATATTGATACCGTATCCGCGCAATTCCTCCACCAGTTCTTCAGTGCCATTGATGATAGCAGCGATCACCTCACCCGGAATTAATCGTTTGTTGCGTCCAATAGTTGAGGAGAGAAGAATCCGATCTGTTGCCCCAACGCAAAGCAAGTCGTCGAGATTCATCACCAGCGCGTCCTGTGCAATTCCTTTCCACACATTCAGATCACCGGTTTCACGCCAATAAGCGTAAGCCAGACTGCTCTTAGTGCCGGCCCCATCGGCATGCATAATATTGCACCAATCCGGATCACCTCCGAGGAAATCAGGTACGATTTTGCAGAA
>JBIIRF010000058.1:0-9260 GCA_044341715.1 Bacteroidia bacterium
TGTCGTGGTATTACCTGAAGACCTATAACGGCGGCGATATGCATGGCTACCTCAACGAAGGAATAGCTTTTCGTGAACTCTGGCAGCATGACCCGTTGATGTTTGTGAAGGTGATGCTCGGACTTGACGACCTTCCGGTTACAGATGAGTATCTCTCCCGCATGCCAATCTGGTTCGATAATGATTATGGAAAATGGTTCAACGATGCACGTACGTTTATTCGGTTTAATGCAGTGCTTTCCTTGTTTTCTAATGGAGTAGAAGGGGTGCACTTGTTATGGCTGAATGTATTGGCCGTTGGAGGTTGCTGGATGTTGTTCCGCTTTTTTTTCGAGATAGCTCCTTCGTCTGAAAATAAGGTTCCCCTGTTGGCATTATTGGTATTGTTTCTCCCGAATGTATTGATCTGGAGTTCGGGAATTCTGAAAGAGCCTTTGATGCTTTTTTTTATGGGGCTTATGCTTCGTTACTATCAACGAGCTAGATGGTGGGGTGATTCAGCTGATTCACGGCTGTTTGTGTTTGGTGTACTCGGATTTTTTCTATTGAAGATTTATTTTATGTCGATTTTCCTACCTGCGTTTTTTTTATGGCCCTTTCTGAAAGAGGATACACGAGCATGGAAAAAAATAATTGGCGTATATGCCTTGCTGTTAGTGTTGGTGCTTGTGGCCGGACTTTTTATTCCCGCAATTGATCTTCCAGCTCGTTTGTTTGGTCAGCAATTGAATATGTGGCGCTATTCGGTGTATATGAATGCAGGTTCTGTGATGCAACCACTTGCCTTTGCTCCGGATCCATGGAGTTTTCTTCGCCATATTCCCGGTGCATTTCTTTTTTCGATGCTGCTTCCGGGTGTGATGAATCAGGAGAATTATATCGCTCTTCCTATGCTGGCGGAAAGTGTGTTGGTGTTGATGTTGATGGCGTTTACATTGGGATATGCGGTGAAGTATAAATTGCGGGTACCTATTGCTGCAGCAGTCGGACTTCTAACCGGTTTGGCGATTGTTATCATTTGCGGTTATACAACTGTAGTGTTGGGTACATTGGTGCGGTATCGTATGCCGGGATTATTGTTGCTGGTATTGTCGATGATGGCTATACTTTGGTCGGGCCGGATAGCGATTTCTTCCCGCAAATAGTTTTTCCTTTCGCAGATTTACTATCTTAGCTTCGTAAGAAAATCCGTGTATGAATCTTTTCAGAAAGAAAAGTGTAGATCAGATCTTAAAACAAGTGGCTGTCAATGATGCGGAAAGCCATGGCTTGCTGAAAAAACATTTAGGTGTCCGCGACTTGACTGCTCTGGGTATCGCAGCAATTATCGGCGCCGGAATATTCAGTACCATTGGTTCTGCAAGTGCGGATGGAGGTCCGGGAGTTGTCTTTTTATTCATCTTCACCGCTATCGCCTGTAGCTTTGCTGCCTTTTGTTATGCAGAGTTTGCGAGTCTGGTGCCGGTAAGTGGTTCTGCTTATACCTATTCATATGTGGCCTTCGGTGAGTTGTTCGCATGGATTATCGGCTGGGCATTGATCATGGAATATGCGATCGGTAATATTGTGGTGGCGATCTCCTGGTCAGGCTACTTTTCGACGTTGTTAAGTCATTTAAAAATTCCTGCACTCGGTTTTCCGGATGGAATTATTCTGCCGGCATGGACAGGTATCGATTACTTCTCTGCGCAACGTGCGTTCAATGCTGCAACTGCCGCCGGCGCTGATCCTGCACTCATGTCATCAGAGGGATACAGGGCATGGATGTCAGCTCCCTTGCTTGGAAGTCTGCGATTGATTCTTGATATTCCGGCATTGGTGATCAATGTACTTATTACATGGCTGGTGTATCGCGGAATTAAAGAGTCGAAGAATGCGGGAAATATTATGGTGCTTGTGAAGCTGGCAGTGGTGTTGCTGGTGATTTCGGTGGGTGTGTTTTATGTGGAAGGGGAGAACTGGACACCTTTTCTTCCGGAAGGATGGCTGGGTGTGTTCGCAGGAGTCTCGGGTGTGTTTTTTGCGTATATCGGCTTTGATGCAATTTCAACTACAGCCGAAGAATGTCACAACCCGCAACGAGATCTTCCGAAAGGAATGTTCTATTCGATTATCATCTGTACCGTTTTATATATTCTGATTGCATTGGTCCTGACAGGTATGGTGAATTATAAGGAGCTGCGTGTGGATGATCCGCTGGCATTTGTATTCGGTCGCCGCGGACTTGATTGGATCAGTGGTGTGATCGCTGTGAGTGCAGTTTTTGCAATGGCGAGTGTGTTGTTGGTATTTCAATTGGGACAACCAAGGATATGGATGAGCATGAGTCGCGACGGATTGTTGCCGAAGAAGTTTTCACAGGTGCATCCACGTTTTGGCACTCCTTCGTTTGCTACGATAATCACCGGATTCCTGGTAGGTGTTCCGATTTTCTTTATTGATATGGCTACTGTAACAGATCTTTGTTCTATCGGTACGCTCTTCGCATTTATTCTGGTTTGCGGTGGAGTGTTAATGTTGCAGAACCACAAAGATCTTCCCCGTAAATTCAAAGTTCCATACTACAACGGAAAATATATTCTTCCATTATTGTATGTGATTGTCATGGCATGGCTGGGTGTGTATCAATCGCAATGGATACATGATCATGTAAACCCTCTGGTTAATCTGGAATCAGTTCCGAATTTTATCTTCTTCGTGGTGTTCGCCGTGATGGCAGTGTTTAGCTTCCTGCGAAACCTCTCTGTTATTCCGGTGCTGGGTATCCTGAGTTGTCTCTATCTAATGGCGCAAATTCACGTACATCAGTGGATCGGATTTACTATCTGGCTCGTAATTGGTCTCGTACTTTATTTCACTTACGGCTACAAAAACAGTAAACTTCAGGTAAAACCACGTCGGGCCTTCTAAACAGTAAATTACTTTTCCGTCCTCTTAAAAATCTATCGCCCCTGACTAAAATCCCGGTCATTAGAAAATTCATCCGGTAGGAACACGGATAAAGCGGATCAAATAGATTTACACGGATTTGTTTCACTCAAATCACAATTTCACTCAATTTGCTAATTTGCTAATTAGTTAATTGGCTAATTTACCATTTCGTGTTTCTCGGATTTATTTAGGTATTTTTGCCAGATATAAATTCAATTCGCATGATTGCATTAATCACAGGCGCGACATCCGGATTTGGTCGGGCTATCGCATTAAAATTTGCCGAACATGGCTGGGATGTAATAATCACCGGGCGACGTGAAAACCGACTCGAAGATTTAAAACACCTGATTCTGGATACATACGATGTGAAGGTGTTTACACTCTCCTTCGATGTGCGTAACCGTGAAGCAGTGGAGGAAGAGTTGAATGCTTTGCCGCATTTCTGGAAGGAGATTGATGTGCTGGTGAACAATGCCGGACTTGCTGCAGGATTATCTACCATTCAGGACGGTGATATCAACGACTGGGAACAAATGATTGATACAAACGTGAAAGGACTTTTGTATGTGAGTCGTACTGTGTTGCCATGGATGATTGCACGTAAGCACGGACATGTAATCAATATCGGAAGTACAGCCGGTAAGGATGCTTATGCAAACGGTAATGTGTACTGTGGTACAAAGTTCGCGGTGGATGCAATTACAAAATCTATGCGCATCGATTTGTTGCCTCACCAGATTAAAGTCACTGCCGTTAATCCCGGTGCTGCGGAAACTGAATTTTCACTGGTGCGCTTTAAAGGTAATGCGGAAAAAGCAAAAGCCGTTTACAATGGAATTGAAGCTTTGCAGGCAGAAGATATTGCAGAGGTAGTTTGGTTTGCTGCCAGTCGCCCGAAGCATGTTGTGTTGAATGATATTGTTGTAACTCCATTGGCACAGGCAAATGCCATGTATATTCATCGTACTGTATGAGAATAAATATTGTTTGTCTTCTTGTATTATCGCTGCTCGCATTTTCTTCCTGTAAGAAAAATCCGGAGGCAGATGTGGTTTATATGAATGGTGTCGTGTATACCGTTGATGATTCTTTTTCTGTAGCGGAGGCTTTTGCTGTGAAGGATGGAAAAATTCTTGCCATAGGATCTTCTGCTGAGATGAAAGAATTTTCTGCAAAGGAAGTGGTGGATCTGCAGGGGAAGTTTGTCTATCCCGGATTTTATGATGCGCATTGCCATTTTTATGGATATGGTGTGGATCTCGCAAAAACATGGTTGATCGGAACAACTTCTTTTGAAAGTATTCTTGATACACTTACTAAATACAAAGACCGTCGGTTTATGGGCTGGGTGTTCGGGCGTGGTTGGGATCAAAATGACTGGACAGTAAAATCTTTCCCTGATCGCTCTAAGCTGGATGTTTTGTTTCCGGATGTTCCGGTTTTTCTGATGCGTATTGATGGTCATGCTGCGTTGGTGAATGCAAAAGCTTTGGAACTTGCAGGAATCACAGCAGCAACTAAAATTGCTGGCGGAGAAATTATCCTGAAGGATGGCGTTCCGACCGGTTTGCTGATTGATAATGCGGTGGATCTGGTGAAGTCAAAAATTGAAGTTCCCGGTATAAAGGATCTGGAAGCCGCAATGGTGAATGCACAGCAGAACTGTTTTAAAGTGGGACTGACAACAGTTGTAGATGCGGGTCTGGATGTGAGTACTATTCTCTTGATTGATTCCTTGCAGAAGGCCGGGAAGTTGAAGATGAAAATGAATGCCATGGTGAGTTATAACCCGGCTAACGTGGCGTATTACCGAAAACATGGTGCTTATTCATCCGATCGCTTGCGTGTGAGTAGTTTCAAGCTATATGCGGATGGTGCGCTGGGTTCTAGAGGTGCTTGTTTGCGCGAACATTACTCTGATATGCCCGGACATCGTGGATTCCTTCTGGCTAGTGTGGATTCTCTGATTGATGCTGCTGCGACTGCGGCTTCGATGAATTTCCAGTTGAATACCCATTGTATTGGTGATTCGGCGAATCATTTGCTGCTGAAAATTTATTCGAATGTGTTGAAGGGAAAGAATGATAAACGCTGGCGTATTGAACATGCTCAGGTGATGCCTCCGGAGGATTTTAAACTTTTTGCTGATTATAGTATCATTCCTTCCGTACAGCCAACGCATGCTACCAGTGATATGTATTGGGCAGGTGATCGCCTGGGACCTGAACGATTGAAGTATGCGTATGCTTATAAGCAATTACTGGAGCAAAATGGCATACTGGCGAATGGCTCCGATTTTCCGGTGGAGGATATTAATCCGCTGTATGGTTTTTATGCAGCAGTCGTGCGAAAGGATCAGAAGAATTTTCCCGAAGGTGGATTCAATGCAGATCAGGCATTGACCAGAGAGCAGGCGCTGCGGGCGATGACCATCTGGGCTGCTTATGCTTCGTTTGAGGAGAAGGAGAAGGGGAGTCTGGAAAAAGGTAAGTGGGCCGATTTTGTGGTGCTCAGTGAGGATCTGATGAAGGCTGAAGAATCGAAGTTGTATGCGTTGAAGATCTGGCGGACAATTGTAAGTGGTGAAGTGGTTTTCGATTCAGCAAAGTAGTTGGCAGGTTAAATTTATCTTCTACCTGATCGATCAGGATTGCTCCCTTGATTATTTTAATGGTTCGCAGGTGAGGTGTTGATTTATTTTACCTATTTTTGGTTTTATTCAAGTTTTGACCTATGTCTACCGGTACTATCCTTATTGTAATCTGTTCACTGATCATCGTGGCATATCTGCTGGAACTGCTGGCGAAAAAATTGCGTATTCCCGCAGTGTTGTTGTTGATCGGATTGGGCGTTGGGGTGAAACTGATCACGGAGCAGCTGGGAATTGTTACATTCGATTTTATGCGGGTGATTCCTACACTCGGTACGCTTGGATTGATTCTTATTGTTTTTGAAGGTGGACTGGAACTCGAGTATAACCGTCAGAAGAATAAAACCATCCGGAACGCCTTGTTGCTTTCAGTGCTGATCCTGGTTGCTACTTCCGTGGGCATTGCATTTGTCTTTCAGTATTTCACAAGTGCTTCGTTTTATCATTGTCTGGTGAATGCAATTCCATATAGTGTAATCAGTTCTGCTATAGCTATTCCTTCTGCAAAATCGCTGGGCAAGGACGTGCGGGAGTTTATCACTTTTGAGAGTTCGTTTAGCGATATCTTCGGGATCGTTTTTTATAATTATGCTTTATTGTATAGTTCACTGACCTTTGCTGTTATTGGCGCACTTGTTCTTGAGCTTTCTGCAGTTGTTGTGTTATCTCTATTGTTCTGTGTTTTCCTGTTGTTTCTGTTACGTTCGATTACGCATCATGTAAAGTTTGTGATGTTGATTTCATTGATGGTGTTGTTGTATGCTATCGGAAAGGAACTGCATTTGTCTTCGCTGATTCTGGTGCTGATTTTTGGATTGTTGGTGAGAAATATTCAGCTGATAAAGTGGGAGTATATCCAGAAACGTTACAATGCGGATCGTTTTAAAAAGGATTTCCATATGTTGCATAGCATTACTGCTGAAGGTGTGTTTCTGATAAAAGCATTCTTTTTTGTAATCTTCGGATTTATTATCGACGTGAATTTATTGTCTGATTCGTCGATGTGGATCATTGCCGGTGCAACAGTTGGTGTGATTTACCTCGCACGACTTGTGTTTTTACCGCTGGTTTTGAAAAAGGTGTTTCCTGAACTCTTGTTCTCTCCTCGTGGACTGATCTCTATATTGCTGTATCTCGGCTTGCCTGAGTCAATGAAAATTCCTCAGCTCCACGTCGGACTACTCTTTTTTATCGTGTTGTCTACAAGTCTGGTAATGGTGAGTGCAGCGTTTTTCCCTGCAAAAAAGGATGTCCATGAAAGTCCTGAAATTAAAAGTGAATTGTAGTCCTGGCTGACGTGAGTTGTTCCTCGAATTTTATTTCTTCTCTGCCGGATTTTTCTCTACTGCCTTGATCTCGTAAATTTTTTCAAGCAGCAGTTGTGGTTGCTTCTGATCTACCCCCGCATTTTTCGCCATTTCAATGGTGAGCTTACAGGCTGCTTCTGCTTCAGCTCGGTTTTCCAGTTTATAATGCAAACATGCGAGTGTATAATTGTTGCGAATAGTATTCTGTATTCTTACTGCTTCTTTCGACCATTCCAGGGCTTTGGCAAGCATGGCTTTGTCATATACACGTTCGTAAAAGTTGTAAGCAATCTCGTTGAGTCGTCGGTAATCATCTTTGCAGAATTTTTCGACGAAGGGTACGGCTTCTATCTGGTATCTTTTCCAGTCTGATCGTAGTTTGCTTTTGTTGAGTTCGGCGAAGGCAATGATCTTTTCACTCAGGTCAAGTCCCGATTTGCCTAACTTTTCAATCATGTTTTTATAACCTAGCGTATCCAATTTCTGGATGCGGGTCATTAGCGCGGAGTTGTAAAGCGAAATGATTTTGTTGTCGATGCTGTCGGCCGTATATTTTTCCTTGTAGGCAGCTCTGTTTTGCATGACTTTCTGAAAGGCGGGCATCTCTACATCTTTGAAGAGATCATACATGATGCGCCAGTTGTCGTAGTCTAACAGTTTTGGATCCGGTAAACTTCCAAGGTAGGTGCTGATGGGAACCTGATTGTCGAGTCCGGCTTTTTCAAGCATGCGGAAGTAGGTGAGGATTTCCTGTGTATTGGCCGTTTTGTTATAATATTTCTGTTCGTAGGTGCGTAGCTGTTTGGTGGTGTCCAATGCATCGTGTCCGGCTTCGAGAAATTCAGCGAGGTCTTTTTTTCCGGCTACACGATGGACCATCACGATGCTGGTGGGCTCAAAGAAAATATGGGTAGGGTAGTTCTGGACTTTGAGTTTTTTGTTCATCTCGCGGCCTTCTTTTTCCATATCAACTTTGATGCAGACAAAATTTTTGTTGTAATAATCTCCTGCTGCTTTTTGGGTATAGACACTGTCTACCATGGCCTGGCAAAAGTGACACCACGACGCGTAGGCATGCATGAAGATGGGCTTTTTCTCCTGTCGGGCTGCGAGAATAGCGTCTCCGAATGAAATATTGCGGAACTCAATGCCGCCCTTTTTTTCCGGTGTTTGGGCTGGAAGTAATTGTTGGAGGAGTAGAAACAGGAAGAGAAGCGACGTCTTTTTCATAAGATCTTTGGGGGAGTAAAAATAGTCCTTTTGGAGAGGAAATGCATGAGTAATCTGTGAATCTTCGGCTATGGCTGGTTGCTGGAAATGATACAATAGCCTAGGTTCCATTCTTTCTTGCTGCGGTTTTCAGTGGAGGGTATGCTTCCGTCGCAGCGTTGAAGTTGTCCGTGGATACTCCGTTGAAGTATCAGTAGCTCTCCGGTTGAAAGTGCGTTTAGCAGCAGTTGTTGCAGGGAGGATGGTGTTGCATCCGGATGTGTTATCGCGTATTGAATGCCGATTTGGTTGTTGTGCAGATCCATCACAACGGCGCTGCTGTCTTGTACTACACCGTCTTCGCCGATATTTTTGCGAAACTGTTTGTAGTTCCCTTTTTCATGGGCGTTTCCGAGCTTTCGTGCTGCTCGTTGTCCGATGCTTCGGGTGAGGATTGCCATCCAGTAGGCGTGGCGAAATGCGTCGAGCTTACCTCCATGACTGAAGCTGTCAGGATAGGCTTGCTGCTGTAGGGAGTCAATAAGATGCCGTACTTCTGTGGTGAGTCTGTAGGCTTTTCCGGCTTTGAATGGATGGGTGAGAGTCCAGCATTTTTCAGGCCCGCTGAGTCGGAAAAACCGCTTTAAATTCGATTGCGCGGTCAGAAGTTGGGGGAGAAGGAGTAAGCCAAAGAGCAGAACTACTCTCATTTGGCAGTGTAGTACATCAGGGCTTTGGCCAGAGCGAAGCTGAAGAACTGAAGTTGTTCTTGTTTGCTGTCGGTTTCTCCGGCTAAACTGATCCGGTATTTATCCCAGAGATACTCAGGCGCGTCAATGGTGGGGATGCAGTAATATTCAGGAGCGCCTCTGAGCTTGGTGTAGATCATGATGATGGCGCAGGGTTTGTCTTCGCCCGGACGAAATAACCCTTTGAAGGCTGCTTTTCGCTCTGCATACTCATATTCGCTGAGGTCTTTTACTTTGTAATTGTTCTTGAGCTCAACACCCATTTGCATGAACATTTTATACCCTACCGATCCCATGACGTACTCGTCTTCTGTGGTGGGGTTGATTTTGGCTGTTTGGGCCAGGAGGCTGTTGCAACTGATGAGGAAAAAAAATAGGGCAAGGTATTTTTTCATAGCGATGGCTGTTTTT
>JBIIRF010000059.1:0-9255 GCA_044341715.1 Bacteroidia bacterium
TTTAACAAGGGTTTGTACAAACGGAAAAGAACCTCTTCAGCCAATGAATTTTTTAATGGAGTTTTAAGTCGCAGCTGATGACACAACAATACCGAGGGAATCCGCGAACTGTATGCCCCGTATCGATTATCACTGATAAGTGCATCCGGTTGATATTTCTCCACCAGTTTTTCGAACTGTTCCTGCTCCGAACGGATCGCCCGCAGAATAGAAGGAGCCTGCTTCATCATCGCCACCGCCAGCGATTCATTTACCGGATACTTAATCTGAATCCCCTGCACCTCCTCGGCCTGAAGCTGCGGAAAAACATCGGTTAATAATTTCAATGAATCACCCTCGCCAGCCAGAATCACCTCCGTACCCGACGCCAGCAAGGCCTCTATCACCGGCATACTTCGGGTAGCATGGCCGAGACCCCAATTCAGGACAGTGTACAATAAGCGTGGCCGGTTCTTCATGCGCAGTAAAAATAAAGCTTTGCCACAAGCCACAGGTGTTTTACCTTCGCATCCCAAGAAAAAGCAATCCATGGCCAAGCATAAATTACAGCGATTTGAAGAATTGAAAGGGTTTGAACGCACCTTCCAGTTCCCCTTTCCGCTCGTGCACACGGATCATCAGATGAAAGGCAATTGGAATAAGAATGTCTTCCACCGGGACGCTCCCATTGTGATGGAACTTGGTTGCGGACGCGGTGAATACACAGTAAATCTCTCCCAATCCTTTCCGGAAAAGAACTTCATCGGGGTCGATATCAAAGGGGCCAGAATCTGGAGGGGCGCTAAAACCATCAACGAAGAAAAAATCATGAACGCCGCATTTTTACGGGTACAGGCAGAGTGGCTACAGGAGTTCTTCAACGAAGGGGAGCTCCATGAAATCTGGGTCACCTTTCCCGATCCGCAGCCCCAGCTATCCAGAGAAAACCGTCGACTAACCAATCCACGTTTTCTGAAAATATACAGACAGTTATGCGGGCCGGGCGGACTCTTTCATCTCAAAACAGACAACATCGGCTTTTTCGAATATACCGTAGAAATGCTCTCTGCACAGAAGGGACAACTGGAAGTATGCACCCGCGATTTATACAATGAGCCACCTGCCGGATTCCAGCTCGAGATACAAACCACTTACGAAAAGAAGTTTCTGGCGCAGGGAATGAAGATCAACTACCTGAGGTTCAGATGGGCTAATTGATGCTTCGGACACCGGAAATGCAATCTGATAAAATTTTCCTCTACTTGATTCGTCAATCAATTAACTTTACACTCAAATAAAACCAAACATGAGAAAAACGCTCATTATCGTCGGAGTCATTGTTGTACTCGTATTCATCGTTTACCGCTTTTTCGCCGGTACTTACAACAACATGGTCGCAAAGGATCTGCAAGTACAAAAAGCATGGGCACAGGTGGAGAACGTTTATCAACGTCGACTCGATCTTATCCCCAATTTAGTAAGCACGGTGAAAGGTGCTGCGGAATTTGAAAAGAGTACGCTCACGGCTGTTATCGAAGCACGTGCAAGTGCTACACAGGTGAAAATTGATCCGAAGAATCTGAACGCAGCAGATCTTCAGCGTTTCCAGGCGGCACAGGGAGAGTTAGGTGCAGCTTTGGGACGATTGATGGTTGTTGCTGAACAATATCCGCAATTAAAGGCGAATCAGAACTTCCTCGAATTGCAGGCTCAGCTAGAAGGCACAGAAAACCGAATCACAGTTGAGCGTCAGAAGTTCAATGATGATGTACAGGATTTCAATACTTACATCCGCAAGTTCCCGCAAGTAATGCTGGCAGGAATGTATGGATTCAAGGATAAGGCTTTCTTCGCTGCAGATAAAGGCGCTGAGAAGGCACCTAAAGTAGAATTCTAAAATGAAAGCACTGGAACTTTTTTCGCCGGAAGATCGCGAGCGCATTAAGCTGGCAATCGGGAAGGCGGAGATGCAGACATCGGGCGAAATCCGGGTGTATATTGACGATGAATGCAAGGAGGATGTGATGGATCAGGCCGCCTTTGTGTTTGCAGAACTCAATATGCACCGCACGGAATTGCGCAATGGTGTGCTCATCTATCTCGCAGTGGAGGATCATAAATTCGCAATCATTGGTGATGCGGGGATCCATGCCAAAGTGGGAGATCAGTTCTGGAATAAAATTAAAGCGGAGATGATTCTTCGTTTCAAGGACGGTAAAGTAACGGAAGCCCTGGAAGTTGCTATTCTGGAAGCAGGTGAGCAATTGAAACATTTTTTCCCGCGTAGTAACGATGATAAAAACGAACTGCCTGATGATATGGTGTTCGGAAAGGGAGGGAAGTCATGAGGAAGTTTTTCTTTCTGATACTATTCTTCGTTTTCGGATATGCATGGGCGGGAGTAGAGTTTCCGGCTAAACCGGTACCGCCAAGGCTGGTGAATGATTTCACGAATACTCTGGCGCCGGATGATATTCAACGACTGGAATCTTCCCTCGTTGCTTTTGATGATTCAACCAGTGTGCAGATTGCCGTGGTGATCATATCGAGTCTGGATGGTTATCCGATTAGCGACTATGCATTCGAGTTAGGGCAAAAGTGGGGAATTGGTGATGCGAAATTTAATAATGGTGCATTGTTGCTGATTGCCAAGGATGATCGTAAAGTATTTATTGCAACCGGTTATGGATTGGAAGGTCCGCTGCCGGATGCCCGTTGTAAGCGGATTGTCGATAACGATATTACGCCGAATTTTAAGAAGGGATTATTTTACGAGGGTATCAAGGAAGGCACGGATAACATGATGCGTGCGGTGAAAGGTGATTATAAAGACACGCCTCGCAAAAAAGGAAAATCAAGTGGAGAGTTTCCGGTGATAGTGATGGTCTTGCTGGTGTTTATGTTCATTTTCATTTTCAAAATTCTGAGCGTTCGCCGGTATTCAATACTGAACCAGATTCCTTTCTGGGTAGCCTGGCAGTTATTAAATGCTGCAGCTGCACGCAAGGCCGGACGATGGTCAGACTTCAATCGCGGCAGCGGTACATTTGGCGGCTGGGGCGGTGGTGGTAGCAGCGGCGGCGGCGGTGGTGGTTTCGGTGGATTTGGCGGAGGCAGCTTCGGTGGAGGTGGTGCCGGCGGGAGTTGGTAATCGCATCAGGATTCCAAATCAGATACTCAACTTATTTTCCTGTCAGCTTAGCTTCGATGGAACGAAGAATCTCAATCTGCTTCGCCTGACTCTCAAACAATACTTTGATCTGTTCTTCCTGCAGGAGATCGATTTTCTGATGCAATGATCGGATTTCAATTTCAGCTTTGAGGTTGATCATGTAGTCGTTTTCGCTTCTTTGTCTGTCCTTCTCTTCCTGCCGGTTCTGACTCATCATAATAATTGGTGCCTGCAATGCTGCAATACAGGATAAAATCAGATTCATCAGTATGAACGGGAACGGATCAAACACCGCTGTTCCTTTAGCCATTGAATTGTAAGCGATCCAAGCCATAAGCAGGAATAGAAAGGATATAATAAACGACCAGCTTCCGCCAAAACGGGCAACGCGATCTGAAATTTTTTGCCCGCGCGTTAGCATCTCTGTCGGCGGATGCAAGAGGTTTTCAAGAATTAATTTTTCATCTTCTATGGATTTAGCTACGATCTCTCTAAGTCGTTGCATTTGTTGTGATTCTGATTGCAGCAGTTGGTCAATGTCCTGGTCCATGGGTGAAGTACTTTTGTGGTAGATTGCTTCTCCGAAGTTACACTTTTCATGAGTAAGCCTATCGGAATTAATGTAAAAGTGATAGCAGGTTGCATCCGAAATGTCTTGTCGGTATTGAAAATAAAAAAAGCTGCATCTGTTTATCAGAGACAGCTTTATAGAATGAATCAATTTTATTTTTACTGATTATTTTTTCTGACAGCACCCATCCAATCGTGCTACTGCTTTCTGGTTGGCGGGAATTTCATCAGCATCATATCCTCCGTTGGCAATGGCATTGCGGATAGCGGCCGGAGTCGTTTTTGCAGTTGAATAAATGATCATGATTTCTTCGCGGGCAACATCTACCTTGAATGATTTTACACCTTTGGCAAAGTTTAGTTCTCGTTCAATATGTGGCTGGCAGGTGGAACACTCCTTGCAGTGATCGCAGTAGATTTTTGTTTTCACAATTAAGGTGTCGATCTCGCCGGCTTGTGCGAACAGGCTTCCTGAACAAAGAAGCAGTAATAGGAATAGTATTTTACGCATCGGAGGAGTGAAGTTCTAGATTAGGTGTAAAGGTATTGATGTTATAACTTGAGTAGTGTGGAACGCGGATGGGACGGATGGAATCGATTTACGCGGATTTTTTATTCAGCAACCGGAATTACGATTTCAAATACTGCACCATCCTCGGAGGGGACATGGCGGAGGTTACCACCGTATGCCGTCACAATCTGGTGACTGATGCTCAATCCGAGTCCTACTCCTTTGCCGGTTGGACGCGTAGTAAAGAAAGGCAGGAATATCTTCTCAAGGTTCACTTCCGGAATTCCAATGCCGTTGTCGCGGATACCGATGATGATGTCATTGCCTTCGTTGCGGGTACTCAGACTGATATTTCCTCCGCGTTTATCATTGGTCACTAACCGGTCCTGAATAGCAGAGGCTGCGTTTCTTAACAGGTTAATCATCACGCGGAAGAGGTCACTGTAAACAGCCGATGTTTTATGGTGATCGGCGTCGAAGTGCATTTCAATACTAACGTTTTCTTCGGGGAAAGTATTGCTCCATGTTTTCACACTTACTCCCACTGCATCATTAATCAATGCATGCACATCTACTTCGTGACGCTCTTTACCAAATGCAGAGCTATGTTCAGCCATGCTACGTACAATCTCGCCGGCACGGTGTCCGTGTTGTGAGATACGTTGCAGGTTATCGAGAATATCAGTGCAAAGCTCTTTCGCTTCTTCATCAGTCGATAATTCCTTCAGCTCTTCCATAAGATCGATGGAAACAGCTGAGAAATTATTGACGAAATTCAACGGGTTTAATAATTCGTGTGCAATACCGGTGGTAAGTTGTCCGAGGGAAGCCATCTTCTCCTGATGAATCAGCAAACGTTGTGCTTCCTGCAGTTCCTTCAGCGCCAGTTCCAGCTCGAGTGATTTTTTCTCTACATTCTTCTTTTCTTCAACGATCTGTTTGGTGCGCAGTTCAACTAACTCCTGAAGTTTCGCTTCCCGACTACGGAACTCTGCTACTACTGCATCATTTTGATTTCGCAGACGGTTGATGAGTTCCTTCATCAGCAAACGGTTCATGCTTGGATTGCTACCGAGCAAGGAGAAGAAATCGCGAATGCCTAAGCGAAGAATCGAAGCAGCAGTTTTTGCCGACACAGAAGCAGTACGCGGAGAGTTATCTATCAGCGACGCCTCTCCGAAATAGGCAGCCGGTCCAAGTTCAGCGAGTTCGATATTGCCATCGTGTACTTTCAGCTTTCCGGTTTCAATAATATACATGCTTTCGCCGGGATCACCTTTCTTGAACAAAGGTTCATTGGCGCGCAGCGTGATTCGCTCTACCATCATGCAGATCTGCTCGAGAAGCTGACGCTCTGCATTGCGGAAAAGTGATGTCTGACTCAGTAAATCCACCAGCTTCAAACGATCATCTACCAACGGTTGTACATCGCTGGCGATCATTATTTGCTTTGGATTGAGAGCTCCTCGTTCTGCTAAAAGTTGTTTGATTTCTTCGAGGTTCTCTAGTTTCTTTTTGTTGCGGATTCCATAAGCGGAATCGGTATAGTAAAAATGATTCTCCAGAAAATCTTTTTCGAGTTCATACCAGTCGTTAAGCAAGAACGTTCGGCCATGTTCACTCCATTCCTGCCTAAGCGCCTGCGAGACCGTGAAGAAATCACTTCTTCCGAGATAATCAAGATCAGCATCGCAGATGATTTTCTGGAAGAGTCCGTCAGGTTTGCGCGGACTTTGCGTAGCCATGATCAGCTCACAGATAACATCAATTTGTTGTTTGTTGTAACTGAATTGCGGTAACCATTCGCCGGCTAATCGTGCGCCAACAGATTCGTTTTTATCGTATTTTTCAATGAAGCCACAATCGTGCAACAAAGCCGCTGTTTTGATCAGCAATGAGGAATCAGCATCGAGTCGTTCGAGGTCACACAACACCTCGGTTGCCCGAACCACATCAAGTGTATGGGAAATGTTGTGATAATAGAGACTATGAGGGAGTTTATGGCGTAGTTGTCCTAAGACAAAGATTTCTGCGTCTGCGTAATTCATAAGAAGCAATAGGGTATAATCCAATAAAAATAGCGCCTTTTGGAATAGGGTCTACCGTTGTTGGATAAAATCCCCGCATTTGGGGAGGGTGATTTTATCGGTTGATATTGATATCCTGTGTTTTAGTATCAAAGCGGACACCGAGCTGATTCGATTTTCGAAGGATTTCCAGGAGAATCTCGTCGCGTTTTGTGGTGAAGTAATCAGGGTCTATCGTATTGATAAAGAACAGGAACTGTAATTCAATGCCCATATCTGTAATCTTATCCACTTTCACGGATGGGGCCGGATCCTTGATGACATCTTCATGTTGAAAGAGGTAATAGTGAACTTCCTCTTTGAACTTCTGAATCGTTTCAACGGGTGTTTCAAAGCGGGCGGTCAGCGGGAACAACGCACGGATCATTTGGCGCATGCTGATGTTTTCCAATTCAGCATCCGTCATTTTTTTGTTTGGGACGGTGACGATGGTTTTTTCGAGCGTTCTGATCTGCGTACTTCTGAATCCGATCTTTTCCACTTTGCCGGTAACTGAACCCACTTTCACCACATCGCCGATCGTAAATGGTTTATCCAGGAAGATGGCAAATGAGCCAAGCAGATTCTCCAATGTATCCTTCGCCGCCAGCGCAATGGCCAGACCTCCGATTCCAAGACCGGCAATCAGCGAAGCAACGTTTACATGAAACACCAGACCAAGTGCAATAAAAAAACTCAGAATAACCACAATGAATTTGATCGACTCTTTGATGAAAGGAACCAGCTGATCATCGGATCTGGAAGCAGTAGCTTTTGCACGATGTAATAAAACGATTCCGAAAAAATCGATAAGGCGCATCAGGATCCATGTCAAAGTCATTACGATGGAAAACTGAAATGCTTTCCAGAGAACATATTTGATACCAAAATTTTCTTCAGAAGGGAGATGCCAGCTCACCGGCCAATGCAACTGCAGACAAGCGATATACAAACTGATCAGCACAACAAATAATCCAAAAGGCTTCTGCAACAATTCACGAAGTTCCTTCACATCTACACCACCGGTACGTTTCTTAATAAAGCGATAAATCAAACCTGATAGGTGATTCGAAACAAATCGTTTGAAGAGTATTCCGATGAGAATAATTCCAAAAAACCAAAGAATACTCTCTACCGAGTTTTCAAAGATTGTTTGAGAGAGCCAGTCGTTGTTCATGAAGTGCAATTAATAAACTGTTTCTTCTTTGTAAAGTAGGTCGGATGAGGTTTGTTCTCTATGGAAACCAAATCGTAATATGGTAAACGCTTACACCAACTGCTTCAAGGCAATTTCGTATCCGCTGGCCGTTATATCTGTGTTGCCATTGTTGATCTGATGAATATCGTCAAGTGCTTTGTGAATGGTGGCGGCTACATCGGTGAATATTCCTTCTGCATCATGTTTTGCAGGATTACTCATCAGATACGCAAATACCCGGGCCATTCCGCAGTTACTGATAAAATCGGGGATGACGCTGAGATGGTGGTCGGCGTAGCGGCTGATGGGTCCGAAGAAAATTTCAGGGTCGGCAAACGGAACATTGGCTCCGCATGCAATTACTTTGAGTCCGTTGTCGGCGAGTGCTGATACCTGATCGAGTGTTACAAGTCGTGATGCAGCTGCCGGTATGAATACATCTGCTTTAAGTTTCCAGAATCGTTCGTTGATGTCGGCTACTTTTTCAAAGCCTTCAAACATATTTTTCGTGCGGGAATGAAACAACTGCACTACTTCTTCGTGGGTAAATCCGTTTTCATTCACAACTCCGCCCATGCGGTCGATGATGCCGGTTACCTTTGCTCCTGCCTGCGATAGATAATATCCTGCTGCTGCACCTACGTTTCCCCAACCTTGTATGAGTACTTTTTTTCCGTTGATGGATTCACCTTTGATTTTGTAAAAATGGATCACTGATTCAGCTACTCCATATCCGGTGATCATATCCGCTACACGATAGGCCGATCCTTTGGGAACATAGCGTTCATCTTCTACTACCAGGCTCACCCCCGTTTGAAGTTTGCTGATACGCTGTGCACGGTCTTCTCCTTCACTTTTGAAATGGCCGTTTACAACGCCTTCCTGTGGATGCAGTAATCCGAGTTCGGAGGTAATGGGAATTACTTCGTGGATTTCATCTACAAATAAATCTCCGCCGGTGCCGTAGTAATTCTTCAGCAAGGGCATGGCAGCTTTGTACCAGCGTTGGAGGACTTCCTGTTTGCGGGGATCCATCGGGTCGAAATTGATACCTGATTTTGCTCCGCCAATAGGAGGACCCGCAACGGTAAATTTGATCTCCATAGTCTTCGCAAGCGATTCTACTTCCCTGCGATCAAGTCCCTTACGCATTCTGGTTCCTCCGCCGGCAGCACCACCTCGTAACGAATTGATGACAATCCATCCGGTTGCATCCGTAAACGGATCGTTCCATTCGTAAATGATTTCAGGCTTTTTTTCTTCGAATCGTTTCAGCAGTTCCAGCATGTGTAGGGTATTTTTTAGTGGTGCAAAGGAATCGGTTTTCTGTGAATTTTATATCCCTAAGACAGGTAATTTGTACATGATCTTCTTCATTGTACCAATTTCACGCGTAATTGATTTAGCCAGAGTGGATTGTCCAAAAGGTTGGGGTTGGATCAATGTTGGCTCGAAAGCGTTCATTCCCAGTAGGTAAAGTCCGCCGCCGGTATCAGCGCCCAGACATACATCCAATGGGCGGATACTCAGAAATGCTTCTTCCAATTGCTTTGTGGTGATGGCTGGAGGAAGACAAAAGAGTCCTACCACTTTGCGATAACCGTCATCGAATGCAATTTGAAAAGCTTCCTCTATAAATTTTTTTTCGCCGGACATCTGGTCACTCTCCAATTTCGGCCATGCATCAACGTTAGTAATATCGGGGAAGGGGTAGTAACGAATTTCTGCTACAGGTGGATGGCCTTTTTCGATTAGCTGT
>JBIIRF010000384.1:0-2732 GCA_044341715.1 Bacteroidia bacterium
ACGTAGCATTTTTAAACGCCGGCACCAGTTGTCCATCATTTCTACGAACGATACTACCACCGCAATGATCAAAATGCAGATGCGTCAGGAAAACATCAGTGATATCATCAAATCCAAATCCAAGTGCAGCAAGTGATTTCTCCAGTGTTGCATCGCCATGAAGGTAATAATGTCCGAAGAATTTTTCATCCTGCTTATTTCCGATACCATTATCCACGAGAATCAGCCGATCTCCATCCTCAATCAACAAACAACGCATTGCCCAGGTGCACATGTTATTTTCATCTGCCGGATTGAGTTTGTTCCACATTGTTTTAGGCACTACACCAAACATAGCACCGCCATCAAGTTTGAATAAGCCGGTGTCGATGGAATGAAGTTTCATAGTCAATATTATTTCCCACAAATGTAGGGAAATTGCCGTAGGCTCCGAGTGAGGAACGCGTAAGTCAGGAGCTTGCCTCGTGGAACCTCGGGGGTGGATTGGCAACTTGGTGAATTGTTGTAGGCCTCGGGCTTGTCCCGATGGCCGAAAGCCCCGAGTGAGGAAGGAATCTCGGGGGTGAGTTGTTGGCTTTTTTACAGTAATAAATCCGCGTTAATCCGCCTGATCCGCTTTATCTGCGTTCCCACCTGTCGCCGGATGGCCCATGGTCGCGTTTTGTGTTCTGCAAATCAATATTTTTGTTGTATGATGAACGTTCATTTTATCGCGATTGGAGGTGCGGCGATGCATAATCTGGCGCTGGCATTGCAACATAAAGGATATCAGGTTACGGGTTCGGATGATGAGATCAACGAGCCTTCGAAGAGCCGTTTAGAAAAGGCCGGATTATTGCCTGCAGAGATGGGCTGGTTTCCGGAGAGAATCCATAGTGGACTCGATGCTGTTATCCTGGGAATGCATGCGCGTGCCGAGAATCCCGAGTTGCTTCGTGCGAAGGAATTGGGTATACCGGTATTTTCCTACCCGGAGTATCTCTATGAACAGTCGAAAAACAAACGTCGTTTTGTAGTAGGAGGAAGTCATGGCAAGACCAGCATCACCGCCATGATTCTGCATGTACTGAACTTCCATAAAGTAGATTTTGATTACATGGTAGGCTCGCAGCTGGAAGGTTTTGAGCGGATGGTTCGATTGTCGGAATCAGCTCCCATTATTATTCTCGAAGGCGATGAGTATTTATCTTCCCCGATAGATCGCCGTCCGAAGTTCCATCTTTACAAAGCCGATGTAGCCTTACTCAGTGGTATAGCCTGGGATCATATCAATGTATTTCCCACGTTCGATAACTATGTGGAACAATTTCGGATATACGTCAACGGTATACCCGAAAACGGCAGATTGATTTATTGCGATCAGGATCCCGAAGTAAAAACAGTTGGTGAGGCAGCAAGTCCGGTGAAGAATAAGTCGCCGTATAGTGTGCCAAAACACCGGATTGTTGATGGGACTACCATCCTCGAAACAGCACAAGGAGATGTTCCTTTACAGATCTTCGGGACACATAACCTGATGAACCTCGAAGGTGGACGAATGATGTGCAATGAAGCTGGGATTAACGATGCGCAGTTTTACGAGGCGATAGGTTCGTTCAAAGGAGCAGCACGCAGATTGGAGTTAATTGCACGTACGGAGAAGCTTATCGTGTTTAAAGACTTCGCACATTCGCCTTCCAAGTTGAAAGCCACGACCGATGCAGTGAAAACGCAATTCAGCGGCCGACGCCTGGTAGCTTGTATGGAGTTGCATACGTTTTCCAGTCTCAACGCTGCCTTTCTTGATGAATACAAAGATGCCATGAAGCTCGCAGATATTGCAGTGGTATATTTCAACCCGCAAACCATTGCACATAAAAAACTCGAAGCTATTTCAACAGAACAAGTGAAGAAGGCTTTCGGTCGTGAAGATCTGATAGTGATGAATGCTTCTGCGGATGTCCGCTCGTTCCTCGAAAATAAGGAATATAAAAAAGATGTACTTCTCCTGATGAGTTCAGGAAACTTTGATGGAATAGACCTGAATGCTTTCGGGAAGTTGTTGGCGGAGGGTCAGCAAGAAATCCAATAGAAGAAAATAAGGTCTTTGAAAACGAGTTGAATTCATGATTCGTGATTCCTTTATTTGCTGTTTCGATAGTCTGAATTTTAATGGTAAATGTGTATACTATTATGTAAGCCATTTTATTTTACAACCCACTTCAGATAACTTATTGGTAGTATTTTTTTAAACTATTCTACACGAAATTGGCAGGGTCTTTAATCTGGGAATTAATAATTCTATTTCTTGTTTAGGCATGAATATAAACAAGGCCAGATCGCAGTTTTGTAAATCTTCTACAGGTAAAAATTGTCGATAATACTCTCAATAACCTAGAGGTTCTCGCCCAATATGTCGGATTCTTAAAATCCGAATCTCATTTTTATCAGATTTGATCTGATAAGTCACTCTAAAGCTAAATACTACAAATGCCCGATATTCTGTATTGACAGGGTGTTTGAGTTTGTCGGCCTCATACATCAAAGGGTTTGATTTCAATAATTTTAGCCGGTTCAATATTGCAACCTTAACTATTTTTGGGGCCTGTTGACTTTGGGTACTAAGGTGGGTTAGAATATCTTTAAACTCAATAAGTGCCTGTTGGTCCCAAATGATTTTTAATGAGCTTTTCCTCACCATTTAGCCAACTCTTTTAAAGCATCGGCATGAGTTACAAATTTGCCTTCTGTAA
>JBIIRF010000385.1:0-2731 GCA_044341715.1 Bacteroidia bacterium
AGTGTACGCCGCCCAAACCATGTATCCGGCTGTTGTATGAACTACTCCTTTTGGTTTGCCGGTGGAGCCAGAGGTGTAAAGTATAAAAAGCATGTCTTCAGCGTCCATGGGAGTGGCCGGACATTCTTCACTGCATCCTGCAATGGCTTCATGCCACCAATGATCGCGGCCTGTTGTCCATTGTATGTCGCTGAGTGTATGCTTCAATACAATTACACTGCTTACCTGCGGACATTGTAACAATGCTTCGTCAACAATATCCTTCAGCGCAATGGCTTTGGCTCCTCTGAATACTCCGTCTGCTGTAATAACGATCCGGCAGTCAGCGTCAATGATTCGGTCGGCCAGTGATTGCGCGGAAAACCCTGCGAATACCACTGAGTGAATGGCTCCGATGCGCGCACAGGCTAACATGGCAATGGCGGCTTCCGGTACCATCGGCATATAAATACAAATGCGATCTCCTTTTTTTACGCCTGCATTCTTGAGCATATTGGCTGCTTTGCATACCTCTGCATGTAGCTGGCGATAGGTGAGGTGTCGATTATGTTTATCCGGATTATTGGCTTCCCATAAGATGGCGATCTGATCCCCGCGCGTTTCAAGATGGCGATCGAGGCAGTTCTCTGTGATGTTCAGTTGTGCTCCCTTGAACCAATTGACATTGAATTTATCAAAATCCCACTCGAGTACTTTGTCCCAGGGCTTTATCCATTGGAATTTTTGTGCGATGTCTGACCAGAAGGCTTCCGGGTTGTCTACACTCTGCTGATAAGCGCTATGGTATTCTGCCAGATTTTGTATCGGTTGAATCATGGGATTTCTTTGTGGAGAATCAAAAATACAATTTCAATCTGATTTTGAAAATTTATAATCTGGGTGTGGAGAGTTTGATGTATTCAGCATGTAAGATTCCGGACGCTTTTCTGCATTAAGTCGTTGATTCTACTCTAACTTGTTTCACATATGAGAAAGGCGTTGATGATTTCTATCATGCTGGCCGGGATAGATGCCAGGGCGGGTCCGATGGAGGAATTGATTGTAAAGGTTCCCGGACTGAGCGAATGGTCGGTGTATAAAATTCGGCGGCAGTTGTTATGCCTGGATGGACTTCACTTCAGTGGATATGATGTCGCTTCATCGTGTCTCTTACTGAAAGTTGATCCACTTCGGATTTCATCTCCTGATCTGGTAGTTGAAGTACTGAAGGGATTAAATAAACAACAAAAATTCACACTCGTAAAAGGTTATTCCATTTATCAGGTGATCGATGGTCAGATGAAGCCGGTATCTCCTGTGAAGAAAAGAAAAAAATAGTTTCTGCTTACGCTTGTGGTCCGTCGAGTAATCGCTGTTCCATGCGCTGTCGAATCTCTGATTTAAGTACAGGTAATTGCGCTTCGGTATATCCTTTCGTTGGAAATACTCCGATCCATTCTCCATGAATGCTTCCGGGTGTCATCTCTATCGGTCGAAGCGGTGATAGTCGTTGATCGGCATCATGCAATACAAGTACTGCTATGGGAAATTCTGCTGCAATAGCGAGACGGAATGCTCCATCCTTGAAATCAAGCAACGGTGATGTGCCGGTGTTGCGCGTGCCTTCCGGAGCAAGAAAAACACTGATGTCCGCTCGCAGGGATGTCAGCATTTTTTCGATGCTTCGGTGGCGGTCGTGTTTGTCTTTGCGGTTTACGGTGATGTAGAGGTTGCGGATGATGTATCCGAGTAAAGGGACGTGTCCGAGCTCTGCTTTACTGAGAAAACGGAAAGTATGTTTGCACGATAAAGCATAACAAGGAATATCGAGCAACGATCGGTGATTGCTGATGAATACATATGTCTGATCAGGGTCAAGTTTCTCTTCTCCTTTTAACCGGTAGCGGATGAAGAAGGCGATGAAGAGAAATCGGGCCCAGCCTCTGGATATGCGATGGGCAACAATTGGTGCGCGCTTTTCATCGTAGACATTGAACACAAAAATGTACATAGGGATCACCGTTAGTATGGATGCAAGCATGATGATGGCTGCATATATACTGAAGATGAAAGAGAGGGTGCGCCGGATGAATGATCGTTGCTTCATCGGTTGACGGATGTTCAGGGTGTACTTAAGGCAACCGGGAGAATCTTTCCATTGAAAAAACGGTGGCCGTTGAGGGTGAACCAGCTGACAAATTCTCCCATCTGTTCTGCTTTTAACGGGGCTTCATAGCCGGGAAAGGCTGCGGATAACATCTCCGTTTGTACAGCTCCAAGTGCCAGACAATTCACGCTGATTTTATCTTCGCTGAGTTCGGTGGCAAGGCATTCGGTCAGTACGCTGAGTGCCCCCTTGGAGGAGGAGTAGGCGCTGAGTCCGGCAAATTTTACAGAGCCCTGTACGCCTCCTACTGAACTGATATGTACAACGTGTGACCGTCCAGCTTTGCGAAGAAGGGGCAGGAGCGATTGGGTGACCAGGAAGGGACTGAATACATTCACCTGGTAACAGCGTTTTAACTCTGCCGGTGTGATATCGGCAAATGTGCGGTTTACCAGCATTCCGGCATTGTGAATGATGGCGTTCAGATGGGTGACTCCATTCTTTTGCAGCTCCTGAATTAAGTCTTCCGTTTTTCCGTTCTCCAGATCGAAGGGAAGTGGACGGATGTTTTTATGAGGTGCGGCCTGTGCAAGTGTCTGGAGTTTACTGGTTGAACGTGCAAGGGCGATGATACAATTGGAGGGA
>JBIIRF010000386.1:0-2730 GCA_044341715.1 Bacteroidia bacterium
TGTACAATCACCAACAGGACCTGTAAAAGCAGAAATACGCCTACTCTATCTTTGGGACAAAGGAGAATCGCGCCCCGAGTTGACCATCAACCTGGGACGAATGAGCAAGGGAAAAATGATTGGAGTTCGTTATAATCAAAATCTCGACTGGGTAGGCGGTACTACCTATTTTCTCGAGAAAGACTAAGCTGAATTACGATTGTGGTTTTGGAGCAGGCGGTGGTAACTCAAACGCTTTTGATTCAGCTATGAAATTACCCTTATGAGAGCCATCGCAAAAGGGCAAATTTTTAGACATATTGCAACGGCATAAAGCGACCGAAGTACGACCATTGAGGTTATACTCATTGCCTTCAGCATCAATAATTTTAAAATCTCCTTCCACACGGAGGGAGCCATTGGGATTTACTTTTATAGTTGTTGACATTATCAGGATTTTTTTTCCGGCAAATAGGTATAGAGCATCATGGACCCTGCCAGACAGGTCACACTCATCATCATGTACAACACCACCATGATACATTTGTTATAGGCATCCAGGTTCATTTCATGCTGAACGATACCAATCAACGAAAGGAAATTTGCACTGGTACGCTGCGTAAAAATGACAAGTCCTGCCATTGAAATACCCAGTCCGCCCCAGATTGCAGCCCGGTTTTTTGAACAGATATATCCGCAAACCCATAAGGCCAAACCAACTGCCAGGCCTACCAACATCATATTGCGGGCTTTAACACCAATCACCGAGTATGCAGATAACGCGTTGATTATCAATAAAGAACCTTGCACAACAAGAATTCTGATAAATGGACTACTATGCATAATGAAGGAAGATTTGGCTATGAAAATACAAAAATCCTTATCAGTTCCGATTGACTGTTCGCAATTAATTTCTTCCGAGGTTTTTTAACAATTCTTTATGAGCAAGTATTTGAAACTACTCTGATTGGAAGCTTATTACTCCTACTTTTGTAACACTTTAGTAACTCTTTCCCATGACCACTCCACCGATTGCTGATATCCTCCCAACAGACACTGCTGAATTACCAAAAGTGCTGATGCTTGGTTGGGAATTTCCACCGGTGATAAATGGAGGTTTAGGAGTGGCTTGTCATGATTTATGCATTGCTTTATCGAAGTACTCCAATGTAACGATGATTATTCCGAAGTCAAATCCTGACTTTGTAGTAAAAAACTTAAACCTGATTGGATTAAACACCATTGATGCAAAGACTTTGCGCAATGTTGGCTTTACAGATAATTACAAAAAAGTAAAGCAGGTGCATTTCATCGATACCCACCTGAATCCATATTATAACGGTAACGGATCACCGATAAACGATCTGCAGGATCTCAACAGCAAGTACCTGAAGAAAATTCAGATCGGCGATGAAACAGCTGAAATTTTCCAGATTGATGATCTTTATGGTGGAGATGTAATTGAAAAAGTAACCGTTTTCGGGAAGCTCGCAGCGAAACTGGCGATGTCGCTCGACTTTGATATCATTCATGCCCACGATTGGATGACGATGATTGCCGGAATGGAAATCAAAGCTAAAACCGGAAAACCATTGGTAGTGCACGTGCATTCTCTGGAAGTTGACCGGGGCGGTCCGCATAGCAAGGGATGGGTTTATCAGGTGGAGAAACATGGAATGGAAGTGGCAGATCTGCTTATGCCGGTGAGTAATTTTACCGGACACATCATTCACGATTATTACCAGATTCCCTGGAGTAAAATCTATCCGGTACACAATGGAATTCGTCCCGTGAAGCCTTTCAAAAGTGAACCCATGTTCAAAGAGAAAATGGTTTTGTTTGTTGGTCGCTTAACCCGACAGAAAGGTCCGGAGTATTTTGTGGATATTGCAGAAAAAGTACTACAAACGGATCAGAATGCACGATTCGTAATGGCCGGTACAGGAGAGTATTTCAATCCGCTCCTCGAGAAAGCGGCGCAAAAAGGAATTGCACATCGCTTCCATCTCACCGGATTCCTGAATTTAGATAAAGTTCGTCAGCTCTTATCAAGGGCAGATGTATATGTGATGCCATCCGTATCCGAACCATTCGGTCTTTCGGCGGTAGAAGCTGTACAGTTCGGTATTCCGGCTGTCATCAGTAAACAAAGTGGTGTGGCAGAAGTACTCAAAGGTTCATTGAAATTTGATTACTGGGATGTTCATCGCGCGGCCGGATATATTCTCCGGTTACTCCATGATGATGTACTTACAGAAAAAATCAGGGAAGACGCATACAAGGATCTCGATTTTATTTCATGGGATCATTCTGCAAAGCGGGTGGTAGATGGATACCGGAGTTACCGGTTACTTCCTGCCGGCGTTTAATCCCCTGTTAATAATCTCTGTTTTGAGAGGTCAATCGTATAATCAACAACAGTATATTCGTCTTATAAAATCATCGGAATCATGCCATCAGTCTGCTTCTACTTCCAGGTACATCAACCTTTTCGCCTGAAAAGATATTCCTTCTTCGATATTGGAAAAGATCACTTCTATGAAGATGATGAAAAGAACAAACTGATCCTCGATAAGGTCAGTGAGAAGTGTTACATCAAGACGAACCGGAAGATGCTGGAGTTGATTAACCGGCATAAAGGAAAATTCAAGGTCTCCTACTCTATCTCCGGTGCATGTCTGGAGCAGTTTGAGAATCATCGTCCGGATGTACTGCAATCTTTCATCGACCTGGCGAAAACCGGATGTGTAG
>JBIIRF010000387.1:0-2706 GCA_044341715.1 Bacteroidia bacterium
GTTTTTCCGAAAGTAGAATTTAATAGTACTTTTGAGGTTAATCCAATACCACATGAAGCCTGCATCTACCAGTATCTTTTCCGGTTATTTCTTCTTTACAGGTGCGATTCTGTTCACCGGTGCCTTGTTGAAAATTGGATCTTCTCTGTTTGTTCCTTTAGGTTATGCTTTCTTTCTAAGTATTGTTCTCTATCCCATTTGTCATCTGCTGGAGAAAAAAGGATTAAGCCGGCAACTGGCAATTACGATAGGGTTAATCTTATTGCTTGCATTGATCAGTATTTTGATTTTGTTATTTAGTCTGCAGTTGCAGCATATTTTTGCAGAATGGCCATTGATCTACGCAAAACTTTCTGAACTGCTGATTTCCGTTCAGGCTTATCTGTTGGAACGCTTCGGTATTAGTAATGAGCAGGTGCTTAAATGGCTTGAAGATTCATTGAATGGCTCTATTTCCTCTTCAGTGGGTGTAGTTGGAACGACGCTGCAATCACTGTTAGTGGATCTGGCAATTCTCGCGCTGATTCCGGTTTATACGTTTTTGATTTTGTTTTACCGGTCGCGTCTTGTTGAATTCCTGTTACTGCTTTTGCCAGGCCAAGAGCGCAGCAGGATCATCGAAGTGATTCAATTATCTGTGCATACGTACTTCAAGTTTATCAAGGGAATGGCTGTAGTTTATTTTTTGGTAGGAACATTGAACTCAATTGGACTTTGGTTGATGGGAATTCCTTATGCTTTTTTATTCGGGTATCTGACTGCTGTAATGACATTCATTCCGTACGTAGGAATTATTGTGGCGAGTATTTTGCCGATCACTTATGCCTGGATATCCTACGGAGTGATATGGTATCCGTTGGGTGTGGTTGCTCTTTTCGCAGTTGTTCAGTACCTTGAAGCGAACATCATCTTTCCATGGGCAGTCGGGCAAAGACTTGAACTCAACACGCTGGCTACGTTAATCGTAATAGTCGTTGGTGGTATAATCTGGGGAGCGTCCGGAATGATATTATTTATTCCATTCGCTGCTATCTTAAAACTCGTAGCGGATCGGATGCCGGGATGGGAAGCCCTGGCAATGTTTTTAAGTAATGGAACTAAATCTACGAGTGAAAAATAATTCGGCTATTGGTTAGAATAGCTCATGTATTTCTCTTTGATATACACGGCCATTTCATATTGCGAAAGTGACTTTAACAAAAACTCAGAGAGACCTAAATAATCGATGAAGGCATTGTATTCATTGTACTGCATTTTGATTAAGCCTGATCTGGAATAATTGGCCAATACTTCCCGCAGTAATTCGCGACGACGATCGTTGTTCATCATTTCAGCTACTTTGCGTTTACTCTGTTCTTTTCTGCTGAACTCTTCGTACAATGCAGTCAAAGGACTCTGCCAGGCTGCTACTCCGGTTAAACGATAATCTTTCTTATTATAGCCAAGCTTCTTTATATCATCTTCAATTCTATTAAGATCACGGGGTGCAAAAACAGTAAAGTCATTGAGAGTTGATACTAATTTCTTCAATCCAATAATGATCTTATACGATGGCATCAATCCGGAATCTCTAAAGCAGATTTTCACGGATTGATACCCAAGTGCTGTAATCACAATAGTATCGTTCTTTTCTGCAGTTACTGTAAAAGAG
This sequence comes from Bacteroidia bacterium, assembly GCA_044341715.1. Taxonomy (GTDB): domain Bacteria; phylum Bacteroidota; class Bacteroidia; order AKYH767-A; family OLB10; genus JAJTFW01. The sequence goes on from JBIIRF010000387.1 coordinate 1,652, forward strand.
TTGTCAGCACCTGCAAATACTCCTTGTTGTGTGCGCAGGTTGATGGCCATTACCTGTTCCAATAACAACGAAGGTGAATTTTTATCCATCGCCTTTCCGTTGATGGTAATCAATTGTTGTGCATTAGTGGTTGTATTCAGGAAAAGCAGAAAACAGAAGAGGATAAATGAATGTTTATACAAAAAACAGAAAGCAGAGGATTGTACGAACCCTCTGCTTTCTGTTTTATTTATTTTTTCTCTGATCATTCTAGAAAGTTACTTCAACGGAAACTTCTTCTTTGCCGCGGAGAACTTTCACCATTGCTTTATCACCTTTTGTGAATTTCCCCAATGCTTTCATGTAACTCATCATGTCACCAACTTTATTGTCGCCGATTTGCAATACCACATCTCCTGATTTCAATCCGGCTTTTGCAGCAGGCTTTCCGTCGCTCACTCCATCAATTCTCATTCCTTCGCCTTCAAAGGCATAGTCAGGTACAACGCCAAGTGTAACTTTAAAGCGCGGACTTTCTTCATTGCTATCATCCTTCGTTTTTACAAAGCTGATTTTACCTTTATCATCCAGTTTTTTAATCAAGGTGATCATGTAATTCAGGATGTCAATCTCTCCTTTGTAATTGATGAATTGCTCATCATCGGAAGGTTTGTGATAGTCGTTATGTGTGCCACTGAAAAAGTGCAGCACCGGAATATTTTTCAGATAGAAAGAAGTATGATCGGATGGACCAACTCCTGACTCTGTGGTTTTGGTTTTCAATCCTGGGATGTTGATATAATTCATTGTAATTTTCCATGCATCAGAAGTGCCAACACCGCTAATTATCAACACAGGATCTTCTGTTTTCAAACGGCCGATCATATCCATGTTCAACATGTAGTTCATTTTCTCCAACTCCAGCGTCGTGTTCTTAGTGAAGAAGCCTGATCCTAACAATCCTTTTTCTTCGCCTGAGAACGCAATGAAGAGATAGTTATTACTTTTCGGACCATTCTCTTTGAGGTAGCGGGCCATCTCTATAACGCCGGCAACACCACTTGCATTGTCATCAG
>JBIIRF010000388.1:0-2693 GCA_044341715.1 Bacteroidia bacterium
CACGAATCCCAAAGCGTACTTCATGAAGGGAATGTGTTATCGCGATTTGGGTGACACCACTAAAGCGATTTCAAGTTTTCAAACCGCGATAGAGCAGAAACCGGAATACTATGAACCATACATGCAGTTGGCTTTAATTCATCATGCCCGGAATAATAAGCTGGCGCTGCAATAGTACGATGGCGCATTGAGAGTAAATCCGAAGAGTGTGGAAGCACTGTATAACCGTGGTTTGTTTTATCAGGAGAACGAACGTAACTACGACAAGGCGATTCAGGATTATACCTCTGCCGTACAGATTTCTCCCAATTATGCGATGGCGCATTATGCCTTGGGCTTTATACATTTTCAATATCTGAAGGTGAGTGACCAGGCCGTTAAACATTACAGCGACGCCATCAAAGCGGATTCTACCTGGCCGGAGGCGTATTTTAACAGAGGATTGGCCTTTGAAACAATGGGCAATATTGCAGCAGCGAATGCGGATTATACGAAAGCGCTTTCACTGCGCCCGGATTATGCCAACGCTCAGAAGGCCTCAGTCCGAGTGAATCAGCCGGTGAAGTAGCTGTATCCTGCTAAAATGTTTGTATGACCTGTTTTTCCATGTTAAATATACAGGATCAGGTCTTGTAAAATAAAGCAGTATATGTTTGGGTTAATGAGAAGATGCGAGCTTTGATTCACGAATCAAACTTCGATGGATCCCAGGTAACTTCGGGTGGGAATAATGATTCCTTGCGTTTTTTCATTTCCCCGGCAATCAGCGCGCTTTTTCCTCCCTGTGATTCGAGTTGTTGGATGATGTTCAGGTAACTTTCTTCGTCGCGGTTCTGGCTTAGCTTAAAAACGTTCTCAGGTTTTTCGGCCTTGATTTCAAATCCAGCAATGGCCGGCATCATTTTGCTGAGATACGATTCAGGGAGATTGTCGTAAATGGTAGGAGAGTTGATGTTCCCTTTTTCAAACTTCAACGTGAAACGCCGCATGAGCTCCATCAGTTCTTCTGACGACATAAACCGTATTTGTCCCTAAATAAGTACACTCATGTAGTTCCAGGTAGAGCCAATCTGCGGCGTACTATACCAGGATGCGCTCACATAACAATCAGGTCCTGTAAACACGGCGAGCGCATTCGGATTTTCTATGAACGCTTTATGATGATCGGTATTCCGCATGATGTGCCCCTGAATAAACAGTTCACCGTTGCGCTCTTCAAACAACATGGGAACCTGCGTTGCCACCTGCTGTCCGGATTTGAAACTGCCGGTGAGGAAGGCGAAGGGATACTCTTCCACTAGCCGGAGCAGTTCTTTTTTATCATTCTCTTTAAAATAGGAGAAGTGGTACATGGGGGATTTTTTATAAAAGTAGGAGTAAATCTAATGCTGTAAAAGGAGTGAACTGGGAATGTTGTTGGGAAACCTCAATCCCATGAATTTGCAGTAGATAGTTCGTTATGCTCTAATTTCTAATGGACGAAGTTTTCGGAAGCTGACATATCTTGAGAGGTGCTTAATAGCCATATTGAAATTGCTTTAAACCTTGTTGTCGTTTCTTCCCCTCACATCGTCCTCCTATGCAACATCCCACTCTCCGGCACTTTCGCTGCTTCAAAATGCGCCGGCGGATTTTGTAAATATTCACTGTACGCCGGCACTACCTGGGTTTGTTGGTAGCAGGTGTAGAGCAGTACCGCCAGGACCAAAATATTTAACCCGCGCAGTAAATTATCGGACACCGTGAGTCGCGTGGTGAGGATCCAGGCTGTGGTGAGGATAATCATGAGTAAACTGATATGACTCCATGCTCTTGCAGGACCATAATCGCCCATAATCCATACCATGAAGAAGGTGTGGCAGGCAAGTAGTATCAGTCCTACCAGTTTGATGCGCACGGTGTTTTTTAGCAGTGTTCCGCCGTTGTGTTGCTTGCCCAGCTGCCAGATGCTGAACAGTACAGGAAGCGCGAGCAACAAGCGTAGCGGAAGGTGATAGAGCGCGATTTTGAGCGTGAAGTATCCGCCCTTGGTGATAAGCCCCAGTACATCGAGGTCGGGGAGGGCGGCGTCGCGTTTGGCATGTCCTGCTCCAAACCAGGCAATCAGAAACCCAACGGCGACGCCTATACTAAAATTGATAAGGTGTCGACTGTATTTTCGGTACTGTTCACGTTGGAAGAAATATACTCCTGCAACGGCCAGCAGATAGATACCAACTGCGGGTTCGCTTGCTCCGCCAAAGTAAATCCCGAGAAAGGTGAGGAGACTGTCCTGCGTAAAAGTGTGCTTTACCGGCTGCAAGGTCAGACCAAGGGCAAGAATGAATACGATGAGGTTCCATCCGTACATGGTACTCGTGTTCATCCAGAACCAGGTGTCGCCAATGTCGAAGGTGCAGATAAGCAACGCGATGGATAAGAGTCCGGCGGCCAGCAGGGGGTGTTCGCGGATCTCGGGCCGGAGGTTTTCTTTGACAACATCAGTTCGCACCAGCCGCCAGCATGCGAGGAGCAGTACGGTGAAAGTTGTCAGGTGATAGAAGAAGAGAGTCGTGTCAGGGTGAAGAAATGACATCCACGCGTGAAGAAACAGAAACGACATCCATCGTGTGTTCCAGCTATGGTATTGTTCGATGGTGGCGCCTAACACTCCTGCTCGTTTTACCGCCGCCAGCATGATCAGATCGTCGTCT
>JBIIRF010000389.1:0-2691 GCA_044341715.1 Bacteroidia bacterium
CAAGGAGGAAATTAAAAGAGAGTATGGTGCCATCTCCACAGCTTCGGCATCTACTATTCTGCGAAAAATAATCGAAGTGGAAGAGCAGGGTGCAGAGAAGTTTTTTGGCGAGTTGTCGTTTGATGTGAATGATCTCCTGCGATTGGATGATAAAGGGAACGGGTATATACATATCGTTAGACTCTCCGACATTCAGGATAAGCCGAAACTTTTTTCTACGTTTATGCTTTGCCTGCTTGCAGAGATTTATCAGCAGTTTCCCGAAGAAGGAGATATGGAGCAGCCGAAGCTGGTACTGTTTATTGATGAAGCACATCTTATCTTTAAAGAAGCAAGTAAAGCATTGCTTGATCAGTTGGAGTCCATCATTAAACTGATTCGTTCAAAAGGTGTGGGGATTATTTTCTGTACGCAAACTCCGGTGGATATTCCTCCAGCCATTCTCGGACAATTGGGATTAAAAATTCAACATGCCTTACGCGCATTCACTGCCAACGACCGGAAAGCAATCAAGATGGTTTCAGAGAATTATCCTGAAACGAGTTATTACAAGGTCGACACGCTCATTACCGAACTTGGTATCGGCGAAGCCCTGGTAACTGCATTGACCGAGAAAGGTACTCCGGCGCCGTTAGTCCATACCACCTTATGTGCTCCCGGATCACGTATGGATATCTTAACTCCCGATGAACTCGAGCAGCTCATCAATAGTTCGGAGATGTACCGTAAATACAGTCAGGAGGTCGACCGGGAAAGTGCTTATGAAATACTGATGGGGAAAATCAGCTCCGCTCAATCGCCCGAGACAGAACCGGAATCCAGGCCGGAGAAAAAGACCAAGGCCGAAAAAGAGGAGGGTTCAGTGATCGGAGATGCCATTGACAGCACCGTTGGACGACAAGTGGCCCGAACCATCGCCCGTGAAGTTACCCGCGGACTTTTAGGCGTTCTTGGACTGGGTGGAAGCTCAAGTCGCAGGAAAAAGTCCTGGTTTTGAGGTGGTTAAAAGTTATTCCATCCATTCGTATTTCAAATTTCCTTTCTAATTTCGGACTCAGGCCTCAGCAATAATGCCTTTTTCCGAAATACGATTGATTTTTATTTTGGCCAAACCGTGAAAATTATAGGTGAATAAATGGATTTTATGGGTGAATCGCCGATTTTTCCGGTTTAGCATAGGTCTTTTCCCGTTCAGGTTCGTCTTATTCCCGTTCAGCTATTCGAACGCTTGGTTCGAAGAGTTTTAGTTTCACAGGAACAGGGGAGCCGTAAATTTGCTTAACAACCTCCAAAACAATGATTAAAAGGGAAGAAAAAAAGCAAATGATTCTACATGCTGCCACTGAGTGTTTTTCCCAACTCGGATACGACAAAACCACGCTGGACGATATTGGCGGCAAGGTGAAGCTCAACAAAGCCTCCTTGTACTACTATTACAACAGCAAGGAAGATTTATTCTGTGATGTGATTTACGCGGAAGCCCAGCGGTTCCGTGAAGAAATCCGCAATAAAACACGAGCATTACGCTCAGCAGAGGAGAAGGTGATCTTCTTTCTCACCGAACGTTCGCGGTTTTACAAACGTCTCAAACATCTTCAGGAAATTACCATGAACATGATGAAGAAGATTGAGCCGATTTTTTATACGCTGCAACAAGGAATTCAGCAGGAAGAAAAAAACATGCTGAAGGAAATGCTGGACGAAGGCATTCACACCGGTGAGATCAATCGTACTGACCCCAGCCGCTTATCGGAAGTATTGCTCAAGGTATCATCTGCCTTCAAAATGAATGGTTCCGATACAGAGCAATCTGACATCAATACCATCGAAGATATCCGATTCACTACCCGGTTGATTCTTCGTGGCGTAAAGGGTTAAGAACACGCCACTGTGTAAAACGATTCGTCGCATTTCTAACTGACGAATTGAATTGAGTTATTTTCATGCCCATAGGTATGAACTTAACTACTTTCTCTCCCCAAACCCATAAACACTTCATTTACCAATTGGTGCTTCGTTGGTTTTCCAATACGAAGACGAAGAACAAACCATTTGGTACAGTGAAGGAAAATGGCTGCGGTAAATTCAATGATATTAATGAACGGGTGCTGACATCGCTGAAAGATTTCGGTGTGACGCATATCTGGTTTACCGGTGTGCTGGAGCATTCCACCATGACGGCTTATCCGGAAATCAATCAACCTGCCGATGATCCCCGTATCGTAAAGGGAAGAGCTGGTTCGCCCTACGCCGTGCGTGATTATTACGATGTTGATCCGGATCTGGCGGTAGATATTCCAAACCGTATGGCGGAGTTTGATGCAATGATCGACCGCACTAAAGCAGCCGGGTTAAAAAGTATTATTGACTTTATTCCGAACCATGTTGCACGCTCGTATCAGTCGGATATGAATCCAGGCAATATCCCCGATTTCGGCACATCAGACGATAAAACAGTTTTGTTTCATCCGGATAATAATTTCCTGTATTTGAGTGGAGAGTCGTTTGTTTCTCCCTCCGATTATCAGCCCTTGGGTGGATTGAAAATTCCGGCTACGCAGTTTACCTTTCATGAATTCCCGGCCAAAGTAACAGGGAACGATGTGTACAGTGCATTCCCATCCTCGAATGATTGGTTTGAAACGATCAAGTTGAATTTCGGTGTAGATCCTCATCCGCCACATACCTGCT
>JBIIRF010000390.1:0-2685 GCA_044341715.1 Bacteroidia bacterium
GACATACGTATCATCAATTGCTTTTATACTTACCATGAACTCTGCGTCGAGGTGTTTGTAGTTGTCAGGTGTTAAGTTGTTGAGCGGACTTTCTTTGTCAATAGGGTGTACAATGGTCCACGACATGGCGAGGAAATTAATCTTCTCTACTTCTAATGTTAATCGTTGAAAGCGTCGTACCAGTTTTCCATTTTGTTCTTCGTTGTAGGCAAATAAAACAAGTGCCTCTACTTCGATGAGTTGGTTGTTGCGGGCATTGGCTGTCCTGAACATTAATGCTGTTGGTGCGTCTGCCGATTTGGTGGGATGATGGTAGGGCGATATCAGAATGTTGTCACTGTACAATAGCTTGGCGGTGGGTCGGGAGAAGCGTCCGTAGAGGAGTCCCGTTGCCAGTGCAAAGCCCATTAAGCCGATCATGGCTTCCAGGCTGGCCAGACTACTGGCAAAAGTTCCGACAGGATTGATGCGTCCGTATCCGACAGTGGTGAGCGATTGTGCGCTGAAGAAAAATATTTCCTGGAAATGTTCCCACTCATTGGTGTATACCATGCCGGCGAGTTGGTCGGGGGCAAAGCAGTAGTATATGAGACTGAAAAGTAAATTGACGATTACGTAATAGAATAAAATAAAAAAATTAAACTTCCACCATTTCATCGTGATGAGTAAATGGTAAATGTTCAGCCAGCTGAATCGTGGCTCGCCAAGTCGTACAATGTTGGCCGATCCGTCTTTGTTTAATATGCGCTGTCCGCCTTCGGTGGTGGTGGTGCCAAAACCAAATTCCGGACTCTCCTGCCGCTTAAAAATTTTTACAAGTTTTGATTTGGAATCTCCACTGAACATCTTGTTTTCGGATAGGGCAGTCGTTAGTAATGTTATTTGTTAATCGTATGATTCGAATCGGATGGCTTTTCTGTCATATCCCATGACTTCGAGGCGATGTCTTGCTTCTTTCAGCATATCCGCCCATCCACAGATGTAGAAATAGGCAGGCTGACGCTCTTTGAAGATCTCTTCGTAGATGGAATGTACATATCCGGTTCTGCCGGTCCAGCCTTCGTTATCTCTCGATAATACCGGATGAAAATGAAACGATGGATGTTTCTCCATTAACTCTTCCATCTCCTTGCGGTAGAGAATGTCTTTCTCCCATCTGTTCCCGAATACGAGGTGTAGACTTTTATGCGGAATTCCTTTGTTGAGAATGTCGATGATCTGTGATCGTAGTGGCGCTATGCCGGTACCTGTTCCGATGAAACAAATATCACGGTCAATAGTTTCCGGAAGCTGGAATTTCCCCAGCACTTTGGAGATGTTAACCTTGGTGCCTACTTTAAAATTCTCCCACATGTACGGCGTACCGAGACCTTTTTCATTGAGTACAATGCAGAGCTCAAAGATATTGTCGTTGCTCGGGGCAGAGGCGATGGAGTAACTGCGATTCGTGTACTTTGAATCAATCGGCAGGTCCAGCATGATAAACTGTCCGGCTTTGAAACTGAATGGAATTTCGTCGGGAACTTTGATGAAGTACCGTTTTACTTTTTCCGTTTCATCTTTGATGTCGACGATGGTCGCTTCGTTAAATTGATATGCCATATCAAAACAAGGTTTGGATAAAAATAAGTGTTCCTTGCTTCTATGCCAAATGCTAATTTTATTCAGATGAAAAAATGCCGTTACTGAATTTGCATAGATTTCTTTAATCGCCTTGTTTGCAGTGGTTTATTGAATGTGGCTGGTGTTTGGAAAAAATGTTTTCACGACAGTGTTTATCCTCTTGGATGATATTGTAAAATGGCAGATCGGAGATAGTCGCGGTCGAGGTGGGTGTAGATTTCGGTGGTGGTGATGCTGCTATGTCCTAACATCTCCTGTACGGCGCGTAAGTCGGCTCCGCCTTCAATGAGATGGGTGGCGAAGGAGTGACGGAAGGTGTGGGGACTAATACTCGTTCGGATTCCGGTGGCGCGGGCGAGGTTTTTTATGATGGTGAAGACCATTACGCGGGTTAGTTTGCGTCCGCGTCGGTTGAGGAAAAGGTAGTCTTCGTGTCCGGGTTGTATGGGTAGATGGCAGCGGTAGCCTTCAATGTATAAACTGATTTGTTTGAGTGCCGAATTACCAATGGGGACAATTCTCTCTTTGTTTCCTTTTCCGGTTACTTTCACAAAACCTACGTCTGTATATGTCTGGCTGAGTTGTAGTCCTACCAGCTCTGATACGCGAAGTCCGCACGAGTACAGCGTCTCCAGCATGGCCTTGTTGCGTTGTCCTTCCGGTTCGCTGAGGTCGATGCCGGCGAGTAAGGCGTTGATTTCTTCTACCGTCAAAAAGTCGGGGAGCTTGTGGCCGATTTTGGGACCTTCAATCAGTTCAGTGGGATCGTCCTGCAGGAGGTTTTCCATGAGGAGATATTTGTAAAATGCCTTGATTCCACTAAGGACTCTTGCCTGTGTTCGGGAGGTCATGCCCAGCTCGTTGATCCATTTGATAAAATCCTGGAGTACTTCGTGGTTGATCTGCTCAGGGGCGATCGATAGCTTTTTATAGTCGAGGTATTGAACCAGCTTTTCGAGGTCATGTTCGTAGGCTTCGAGGGTATTCTTCGACAATGACCGCTCGAGTCGCAGATAACTGCGGAATCCCTTGATGTATGAAGCCCAGGTTTGCATTTGTTGG
>JBIIRF010000391.1:0-2680 GCA_044341715.1 Bacteroidia bacterium
GAAAGTAATAAAGGGGCGAGGGGATCGGATTTTAATGCACTCATAGTGTGGGAATGAAAGAAAGGAGGTAAGGAATGCGGGTACTTTTCGTGGCAAAAATCAGTATTTAAGTTATTGATATTGTAGAAATTACTGACGGTCCGCGAGGTTTAACACCTCGCGGGTTGAATAAGCCGAAGAAGTACTTGTGTACTCCGAATTGGGATCAATAAGACAAACGAAAATTATTTTTAAACTGTTGATTTCCGGGTACTTTTCGTGGCAAAAATCAGTATTTAAGTTACTGACATTGTGGCAATTACTGACGGTCCGCGAGGTTTAACACCTCGCGGGTTGAATAAGCCGAAGAAGTGGTTGTTTACTCCGCGAAGGGATCAATATGGCAAACGATGGCTTAGTTTTGAACTGTTGTTTCCGGGCACTTTTCGTGGCAAAAAACGACCCTTAAATACTTGCATATCTGCATATTATGAGTGGTCCGCGAGGTCTTAAACCTCGCGGACCAACTCATTTAAAAACAGACATTATTGCTTGCTTTTCATAACTCTACGCTTTCGTACAACTCCTTCTTAACTTTTTAACGCTTCCCCTGAACCCACTCTCAATGCTTGTCCAAAACCTATTCTAAATGATTAATTATCAGAACTATGAATGAAAGTCACTCCGGAACCTGACCATAACAAAGTCTTTTGCCGGCTTTTCATGTGCAATTTTTAAACCTGAATTCCATTTCAGAAAAATGGCTCAGCATACTTCTCGAACTCAATCAAGCAAAAGCTCCTTTGCGTAGGTCACAATTTGTCCTTCATAACCATCAACGATATAAACCTGATTATCATCACTTCTAGAAGCTAAGCCAGATACAATTGGCGGTCCCATTGCGATCCTGATTCCTTCGTTTTTTTCAAGCTTAGGTTCAACCCATGTTCTGGAAATACCAGAAATTTGTTCAATGTAAGGTAGTCGTTCTATGGCTTTGACAGTCCTGACCATTTCTGCCTGATTTTCTAAAAGCCGTTTCCCGAAGCTCTCTCTGAATAAACTGCCTTTGCGTCCTATACTCTTATTAAAGGCCTTTGCATAACTATTGCAAATATCAGCTACAATCTGTGATAGAAATAAGGAGACCTCATTCCTATCTAGCGACGGAATATGGTGGTGAAGTCGTTTATGTTCTGCATATGTTTTGAGAATTTTTTTCCTCGATCTTGTTCTCACTATAATGTGATATTGATTTTGTAAAATGCAGCAAGCAAGAATGGTAAACACTCCTTGGGTATGGATGTTGAATTTTTGAATAAAAAAGTCTATTTGATCTTCAGTAGTGAAGATTTCGCTACCCGTATTTCCAATATTGGATAAATGATAATATGTCGATGGTATGAAATTTTGCTTTTTCCTTGGCATGTTTTTGAGTTAAAGTGTTTGATTTGAAAAAATATTAGCCTTCCCATTTGAAGGGTGCTTTGACGGACTTTCAATGATGAGCCTATGGTCCTGAATGCATTTATCTAAATTTTACCGGCCGGATTTAGAAAAACCAAAACCTATTGTTTATACAAATGTACTATTTTATATTATATTGGGACGATTATAAACTAAAACACCAGTTTTGTGTTATTACCTTATGGCCCAAAAGAAAAAAGCCTTAATTATTGGAACCGGACTAGGTGGTCTGGCAACTGGATTGCGCCTTACGACAAAAGGTTATGATGTAGAGTTCGTCGAAAAATACCACCTTCCTGGCGGTCGTTTGAATATTCTTGAGAAGGATGGCTTTAGCTTTGATATGGGTCCGTCATTCTTTAGCATGAGCTATGAGTTTAAGGAGCTTTTTGAGTATTGTGGTGTAGAGAACCCACTCGTTTTACAGGAACTAAATCCACTTTATGCTGTTTATTTCGAAAACAGAAAAGATCCGTTTCTGATTTATAAAGATCTTCAAAAACTGGCGCGAGAATTTGATGGCATTGAACCGGATCTGGTGAAAAAGACAGAAAAGTATTTGCACGCCGCAGGAAAATTATTTCATGATACAGAAGACATTGTCATCAAAAGAAATTTTGAATCTAAACTGGATTACCTTCTTCAGTTAACACGTGTCCCGATTCATCATGGACCAAAAATGATCCGGTCAATGTGGTCGGAATTGGAAAAGAACTTTGATTCGCAAGAGGTAAAAGTTATTTTCTCCCTGGTTTCTTTCTTTCTGGGCTCGACTCCATTTCAAACTCCCGCGGTGTATAGCTTGTTAAATTATACAGAGCTAAAGCATGATGGATATTGGAACGTAGAAGGTGGAATGTATAAAATCACTGAGTCTATTGTCGACTTGTTGAAGCAACGTGGTGCAATTTTTCACTACAATACCGAAATCTCTCAACTTGAATCTTCGGGAGATAAAATTACCGCTGCTGTTTCATCTGACGGGCGCCGCTTTACCGGTGACCATATTGTTTGCAATGGTGATGCGGCGTCTTTTAGAGGCAAGGTTCTGAATAGGAAAAAATATAATCAGGTTAAATTGGATAAATTAGAGTGGACGTTGGCGCCTTTCACGATTTATCTGGGTGTAAATAAAAAACTTGATAAACTCTATCATCATAACTATTTCCTTGGAAGCAACTTCAAGGAATATGCAGATAATATCTTCAAAACATCTGTTAGTCCGAAAAAACCG
>JBIIRF010000060.1:0-9077 GCA_044341715.1 Bacteroidia bacterium
TAAACCGGCTTGTTACCAGTAAAGCAATCGCCTGACGATACATCTCCTCTTCGGTGTTAATGAGTCGTCGTACCTGTGTTTCAGTATTCGGATCGACATTCTGCACCTGAATATCGAAGCTGATGTTCGGGTTAAAGAGCTTATCGGTAAGATGCAGTCGAAGATCAACCGGCACTGTCGATTTCAGACTACTGTCCTGGAAAAGATCATACAAACTCACTCTTCGGCTATACTTCGCTGCTATATCAATGGTGGCATCATACGGGTCACCACTCCAACGAATTGTACCACCTCGTTCAATGACAAATGGCTTGTTTATGACATTCTGCATGGTGAAGAGATACTTTCCGGATTCAATTGTAAAATCGCCGTACATCTTTAAATCTTCAGAAGGAGAAATAGTCATTTTTATACTTCCCTCTCCATTTCCTTCAATTACGTCACCAATCTTTTCATCAAACACCAGACTGATTGTTGCTTCAGGAGTAATATCGAAGATCATCGATAAATCGATACCGGAAAAATCAGGCGCATCTTCTTCTTCAATTACCGGAGCTCCTGTATTGATAAATGTAATGAAACCACTTCGACTTACTTCCTCCGGATTACTGAGTGGTATATTGATTTTCGTTCCCTTCTCCGAACGCAATCCGATAATCATATTGATGTAATCGAGATATCCTTTAATGCTTACACTCCCTGACGCATAAGCAACACCGTAGTATAAATCATTATCGGCAGGACCGGTATTCAAGACCTGTGTCCGAGTGGCATTGATATCAATATCGAAGTAAAAATTATCGAGGTAGTTGTGTCGGATAAAACCATTCGCGATAGCCTGATTCCCTTTAACGTCGTTCAGTAAAACATTCTTGAACTGGAATCGGTCCTTTTGAATATCTACTTCCGTCGAGAAATTATAACTGGTTTGCAAATAGTCGATGGTGAATCCAACTTTTTGCAAAATGATTTTCCCGGTAAGCTCCGGTTTTTCCGAACTGCCACGCAGATGCACTTCTCCGCTGGCAATACCGGTCACATCTGAAACCAATCCATCAAGGTAATGCGCAAATGATTTGACATATGTTTTCTGCAGGTATGCCGTAAAGTCAAGCCGGTCACCTTTGTCGAGCATGTAATACGTTCCTTCCACATTGATATTCTTCACACCTCCTCGGGTGACCTGCGCAGAAACATTTACCTGATCCAGTTTACTATCCCATACCGTTTTCAAGTCAGCACTACCCAACGTATCTCCATACCATTGAATGTTCAATACATTGAGATCTGCATTCAAAGCCGGTTTACCCAGCAATCCCGAAATCTCTGCATTGCCGTTGGTGAGTCCGCCCACATTTACATTGTAGATGCTCAGGAAGTCATTCACCTGTGCTGCTTCAAAATCTTTAAATCCAATGTTCAGTTTAGCACTGGAGTCCCTTCCAATGATTCCATCGAACGCCAATACCTGATCTCCATTGATAAAATTAAATTCATTCAACAGTAATCCTGTTGTATCGGCCAGCACATAGTTGTTCTCATCGATTGTCCAAGATTGTCCATCGAGCAATAATTTTCTTGGCATCAGTTTTATCGCTGTATATCCGGTATATAAAAATGCCGAGTTTACATAGAACGATGCCATCGACTTCGTGGTATCTTCACCCGCAAAATTCACCAATACACTTGAAGTATCACGGTTGGTAAATCCGTCGAAGGAAACATCATTCAACTTCAGACTATCACTCACTTTTACTTCTTCCACATTCGTATTAAACCAGAAGTTCATTCCATCGGTATGGCCATCAATATGCAACTGCGAAAATGTTACCGGCTCCACTTTAAACTTCGGGGCCTGCACTAACACAGAAAGTAAATTCTGATTCGTATTGATTTTCCCTTCGAAAACAGTTCCGCGGGTAAAATCAATCTCCGGTACAAAAACTTTTGTCAGCTGATTGGTGCGTTTCAGTTCGCCTTTGAAAGTGAACTCCTGATTCACCGGACGATTACTGTTCGATTCTGTCAAGGCCGGTACATAACTGGCAATAAAATATTCAAGTGTTTGAGGCAAGGCCGACAATGTATAATCACCCGCGATAAACACATCCGCAAAATCCGACTGCAATGTAAGATCCCGTCGGTCACCGATTTTTGTTTCAAGGAAGATCCTCTCTGCTTTAATCAGATCTTCCCCTTCCTGATACACTACATCTTCCACCTGCACTGTTCCTTGTGCATTATCAATGTTACTTCCCACCAGACTAATCGTCACGTCAGCCGAAAATGTTGCAGGCTTATCACGTTTCATCAGTTTGAGATCAGTCAGATCCGCTTTACGAATAGAGGATGTGAAGTTGAATACCGGAAGTTTGTTACGCAGATCAATCTCCCCGGCGAAATCCAGATCGAGATGCTGGTCATTGATCACCACTTCTCCGGTAAATAGTTTCTGCGCAAAATTCCCGTTCAACGTAATTTGCTCATATCCATAATTGCGGAAATATACTTTACTGATGGCGCCTTCAATATTCGCATTGATGTTCTTCAACTCAAACCCTTTGCCTTCCACACTTGCTTTCATACTGACTTTCCCGAGGTCAGGTAAATTCCAGAGCGTACCCATATCAAAATCGAAAAGACGAACATTCCCTTTGTAAGATGTCTGACGATCAAGATTTCCTATTTTCAGATTTAAGTCAGAGCTGACATATCCCAGCGCTGATGTTGCATTACCATACGCTACAAAGTCGTTGTAGAACCCATTGAAATTTCCTTTGAAGTGAACGTCGCCCAATCGTTTGATCTCTTCCGGTAGTGAAAGTTGTTGCAGACTATCAAACGGCCAGGCAGGGACTGTCTCCAGGTCTTTATGATTAAAGCCAAGATCATCCACGGCAATCTCCATGTATGTCTCGAAAAAATCAGGCAATCCCGTCATATTAACATTGCCTTTAAAGTAGGTTTTGTCAGTGTAATAAAGTTCAATATTCTTCCCTTTAAACCGCTCTACCGTTCCCGAAACTTTTCCTTTCAGCGATAAACCTCTGTTTACATTTCGTAGTTCCTGAGCAAAATATGTCAGATCCCTGAAGTCGATATAACTTTTCGCGAAATCGCCTTTGCATCGCACATTGGTGATGAACTCTGTAAAGTCATCAATCTCATTAAAATTAAAATCAAGTTGAAGATGCAGATCGCTGCGGTCAGTAAAAATATTCAGATCCTGAAACGACCAATGTCCGGGCTCCAGCTTTACCAACGATTTAAAATCATTTACCTTAAATCCACTCCGCTCGACGAATGAAATATGATCCACCTTTAACCCAACAGTATCTCCTTCCGGCTTCAGGTTACTGACTTTTACATTCAGTGCTTTCAAATCGATATCGTCCCAATCGATACCAAAATCTTTATCCACATGCTTCAGATCCTGATAAGTCAAATGACAGTTCTTCAACTCAACGGATTTTACCAGCACATCCCACACCGGAGTGGCCGAGGTGTCTTTCCCGCTACCGGAAAAATAGTCAATGATGAAGTCGAGGTTGTATTCCCGCGGACTTTTGTAGCGCTTTACCCAAATCCGGGCATCTTCCAACACCAGCGAACTCACAGTGACTTTTTGCTTTTTGTAGCTAAACTGGCCCACCGTCAACTGCAGATCCGGGACATACAACATCGTATCTTTTTGCTGATCCTGGATATAAACACCCTTCAAACCGACACTACGAAACAGCCGGATATCGACTGCCGCCACTTCCACTTTCACTTTCAGCTCATCACTTAGCCAGTCTGCCACACGATGAACCAGCCATGTCTGCACCGATGGCACCTTCACCACTAACCTGACACCCAGTGCTAAAAGCAGCAAAAATGCCAGAATAAAAATTGATATGTTGCGGAGACGACGGATGACCTGAAGGATTTTATTTAATTGGGAATAAGAATACCAAACTATAATGTTATTGCTAAGGTTCAATTACCTTTGTGAAGGTCTTATGAACACTTCACCTGTTTACATTTTAGGCATTGAATCCTCCTGCGACGAGACCTCGGTTGCTGTGAGTAAGGACGGACTTATCCTCTCCAATATTGTGGCCGGACAGGATGTTCATGCCCGATACGGAGGAGTAGTTCCTGAACTGGCATCGAGAGCCCATCAGCAACAGATTGTTCCGGTAGCAGAGGCAGCGCTGCGGGAGGCAAAAATACCCAAATCAGCCCTGAATGCCATCGCTTTCACCCGAGGTCCGGGACTTATTGGGGCCCTGCTAGTAGGAACTTCATTCGCCAAAGGAATGGCCATGGCACTCGATATTCCACTCATTGACGTCAATCATATGCAGGCGCATGTCATTGCCAATTTCGCCCGCCGTATTGACGAACCACTGACAACACCCAACTTCCCATTTCTTTGCCTGACAGTATCCGGGGGACATACCCAACTTGTAGTTGTCAAAAGTTATCTGGAGATGGAAGTCATCGGCCAAACACAGGATGACGCAGCCGGAGAAGCATTCGACAAAGTGGCTAAGATGCTTGGACTCCCCTATCCAGGTGGTCCATTGGTCGATAAAATGGCCAGGGAAGGAGATCCTCTCGCCTACAAATTCCCTCATCCACATGCACCCGGACTTGATTTCAGCTTCAGCGGACTCAAAACGGCAGTGCTCTATTTCCTCCAACGGGAAAGAAAACTCAATCCGGAATTCCCCGGCGACCGCATGGCCGATGTCTGCGCCAGTGTGCAACATACCATTGTCAGTATCCTTATTGATCGGCTTACTGATGCAGTAAAACAAACCGGAATTCGTGAAATAGCACTAGCAGGTGGAGTATCAGCAAACAGTGGCTTAAGAGAACAATTAATTCAAACTGGTTCGAAAAACAATTGGAAAATTCACATACCTCCGTTTGAATATTGCACTGACAATGCAGGCATGATCGCTGTTTATGGCTATCACAAGTATATCGCCAAGCAATTTTGTGGATTGGATGTTACTCCGTTAGCTAGAATGCCGTTTTAATCCTGTTTAAAAGTTATTCTCCACATACGTTATTTTGCCATCATTCGTTAGTAGCTTTAACGTATTACATATACTGCAATCATGGAAACCAAAACAAACACTTCAGGTGGAAACACCAATAAAATTTTAATCGTTCTGTTGATCGCTTCTCTCGGACTCAATGCATGGCTCTACACAAGCAAATCGAGCATGCAGGAAAGTTTCCGCCAGGAGAAAGAAAATCTGGTCACAGCGAACCTTGATATTGAAAAGGAACTGAACGACACTTACACAGAATTAAATCAATACAAAGGAATCAATTCACGACTTGATAGCTTGTTGGCAGAAGCAAACGGAAAAGTAGATGAACAAAAAGCAAGGATTCAAAGTCTGCTGAAGAAAGAAGGCAACACCGCTGCAAGAAACAAAGAATTATTATCTCAACTGGAAGAGCTCAAGAAACTCCGCGACGAATACCTCGAGCGCATCGATGCATTGCTTGTAGAAAATGAACTGCTTAAAAAGCAGAAAGACTCTTTAAACAACACCGTATCCGAACTGACAAAAAATCTGGAAAGCACTGTAAGTACTGCTTCAGTTCTTCGCTCTGAATACCTGAAAGTAGCGGCGTATAAAAAACGAAGTAATGATAAATACAGCACAACTGCAATGTCCAAGCGAACCAACAAACTGGAATCGTGCTTTACCGTTCTGGAAAATAAAATTGCCAAGCGCGGAGAAAAAGTTGTTTACATGCGAGTAATAGAACCGGGAGGCAAAGTACTTGGTAACCGTGCGGAAGGAAGCAGCAGTTTCAAAAAAGCAGATTCATCCGAAGAGCTTCTTTTCACAGTATCTAAGCCTATCGACTATACCGGCGACAAACAAGATGTATGTGTCAACTGGGAAGAGCAGGATCGTGTATTTGTTTCCGGAACATACGTAATTGAAATTTATATCGATGGAAACCTCAGTGCGTCCTCGTCGATCGTATTACGATAATCATCTCAATTAATAAGAGAGAAGAGAGCTGCCGGAAACGGTGGCTCTCTTTTTTTTATAACCTGTAGTCCCTTCAAAACACATCTATAAAAATGTTTTGTTCACCTAATCTAAAAGTTCATTCACAAAATATTTTAAAATAAACATGAAATCAACTTGCAATACGGAACGGGCTCTTCCTACCTTTAGGATACACCCTAAAACTAACCCTTATGAATCACGATTTCAACTCACCTCATGGAGGATCACGCACCACTCCGCTTCTGCTGGTATTGGTAATTGTACTGGCTTTTCTTATTCAACTGCTTTTTCTTCCATTGATATCGGAATAGAAAAAAAGCGCTTCTACTATCAGCGGTCGAGACTGAGAGCAGAAAGACCTATCTTTTCTGCAATAAAAACGCAGCAAATTTTTCTTCAAACATTTACTTCACTGAATATTTCAATCGTGTTATCAGCAGACTTGCGACAAATGATACGGCACGGAAATTACTGCTCAACCCGGCTAGAGCCGCACACTAATTTTTACATCTGAAAATCAGATTACAACTTCTGCAACAAAGCAGCAAACATTGTATCTGCCTGCTGATCGATTCCGGAAAGGTACTCCTGGCGAATCACCTTAACAGGTAGTTTTTCTATAAATCGGTTCAATTGCAATTCATTTTCCTCTCTGAAAACCGAACAGGTAATATACACCAGGCTTCCACCTGATTTCAGAGCAGGAATTAAATTTGAAACAATTGCAAACTGCAGCGAAGAATACTCTGTAATTTTCTCAGCTGTAAAATAGCGTTGCTGTTCCGGTGTACGCGCCCATGTGCCGGAACCGGAACAAGGTACATCTGCAATGATACCATCGTACGCTTCCACTTCATTCACCACAGCGAATGCAGGCTGACTCCAGTCACGCAAAACAGAACTGAATTTCGAAATACCATTTCGCTTAAAGCGTTCATCCAGATTCTTCAGCACCGACACCCGATTATCACTAACGGTCAGGTCTATACCAGGCACACGGTCCATCAACAACAAACTTTTGCCACCGGAGGCCGCACATGCATCCAGCCAGCGTTGACCCTGTTCTGCAGGCATAAATTCTACCGTACGCTGAGAGGATAAATCCTGCACTTCTGCCAGTCCGGATTCCAGAATCCCTTTTCCATCCAATGAAATTCCCGATGGCAACGCCAATGCAAGCGGAACAGCAGAATGTCGACGATATAATATTCCCTGATCATCCAATAATTTGGTAACCTTTTCCATTTCACCGGTTCGCACTCTGATCCATACATCAGGTTGCCGGAGCATGGCCAGCGCAAACGAAACAGACTCCATAGAATCACTGACATGACCAAGAAATGGAAATATTCTTTCAGCAGCAGATTCAACCTTCTCCACTCCTGCCAGCTTCAATTTCTCAAGAAGAGACAATGTTGAATCCAATTCAGCAAACTCCGGTCCGCCTGTTACCAGAATATTACTCAACACAGTAGAAGGCTCATCCGATGCAAGGTACAATGACCATAACAAAGCATCCTCATCTGATAAATGATTTAACAAATTACCACTTCTAAAGCGGGCATAACACAATTCCCGTATCCATTTCCGGTCGCGGGAACCGAACTTCTTATTCCGGCGAAAAACATCCTTCAAAAGGTGGTGCAATGGTAAACTCCCATCATAACGGGAAAGAACATCCAGTGCTGAATAACAATATGAATGCATTCGTGGCTTTGTCATAACTAAAGTTCATTAACTGAAAAGGCCGCCTCGCTTCGGTTTCGACGATACGAGACGGCCCTTTTGCGGTTATTCGGAAAATATTAAATATCCATTTTCATTTGCGACTTATCATTCGCACCCGGCAAGAACAACTCCGGCTGCTTCTTCCGTAATGTAGCTTCCTGCTCCGGCGTAGCTTCCATCACCCGAAGAATAGGGAATTTAGTTACAACGTTCCCTTGCACACCACGAGCCTTAATCAATTGACTACCGAAATGGACAACTGATTCAAGGTTGCGCAGCTTTGGTTTTGGCTTCAGCTTCACAATAACTGTCGGACCTTCCTCCGGACCATTCACTGACAAATAAAGCACCTTGCTTCCCGCTGCACCCTTTGTAAGATCATATGGTTTATCACGTGTAATTCCTCCGATGGTGAAACGCTTCATCATCACTGCTCCACGCGGACCATCCTGATAAACCATATTATAAACAGTTTTGTCATCCTGATCCTTTTTGAAGATAGCGACATAAAGAATATCCTTTCCAACATATCCTTTATCCTGGATACGGGTTACCATCATCTTACCATCAGAGGTAATTGCGATAACATCATCGATATCCGAGCAGTCAGAAATAAACTCGTCCTTCTTCAAACCATGTCCTACGAAGCCTTCCGCACGATTCACATACAGCTTCGCATTATTGATAACTACCTTAGAAGCAATGATGGTTTCAAATTCGCTGATAACCGTTCTACGCTCACGTCCCTTACCATGCTTTTTAAGAATATTTTTGTAATAGTTGACTGTATAATTTTTAATGTTATCCAAATCAGCTTTTACCTCAGAAATTTCACCTTCAAGTCCTTTAATCTGCTCATCCGCTTTGAAAGCATCAAACTTCGAAATCCGTTTGATTTTAATCTCCGTTAAGCGAGTTACGTCTTCATCTGTTATCTCACGGAAGAATAATTTCTTATATGGCTTCAATCCTTTATGAATTGTTTCCATTACTGCATCCCATGTTTCGCACTCTTCAATATTGCGATAGATGCGCTTCTCGATAAATATTTTTTCCAATGAACTGAAATGCCAGGCTTCTTCCAGCTCAGCCAGACGAATCTGCAATTCACGACGCAACAATTCCTGTGTATTCAATGCACTCAAACGCAGGATTTCATTCACCGATAAAAACATCGGCTTACCATCAACGATCACACAGGAGTTTGGAGAAATACTCACCTCACAATCAGTGAATGCATAAAGTGCTTCAACTGTTTTATCAACGTCCTCCGAAGAATCAGGATGCAGATGAATCACAATCTCCACCTTTGCAGCG
>JBIIRF010000392.1:0-2663 GCA_044341715.1 Bacteroidia bacterium
ATCGTCCATTTGCTACGGAAGCAATACTGTAATAAGTTATCCCTTTCAGGATGGGTTTTGGTATTCATTGTATCGAAATGGTTCGTTCGTATCGACCACAAATTCTTCTTACTTCATCACCAACCATGGAGGTAATTATTATGTAGTCCAAAATGGAGGTTGCGGTTTAGATACGAGTAATACAATTCAGATCAATGTAAATACATTACCACAGGCAACAGTAACCGCATCCGGCAAGACAAAAGTATGCGAAGGAAATGCAGTATCTCTTTCTGCTACATCTACACTTGGCGTGAGTTATCAATGGCTTAAAAACGGGTTAATACAATCCGGCGCAACACTTCCCTCCTACGCAGCAACACAAACGGGATTGTACACAGTTCGGGTCACCAACGGATTAACCGGATGTATTAAAATAGCAAATGGAATAAATGTTACCGTAAATCCGGTTCCGACGGCAACAGTCTCCGCCAACGGACCAACTACTTTCTGTGCAGGCGACAGCGTAGTATTACAAGCCAACACAGGAAGCGGATTGACCTATCAATGGAAACTAAACGGCAACAATATATCCGGAGCCATCGCGAATAACTATTCAGCTAAACTGGCAGGCAATTACAGGGTCCGTGTAACAGGTACTAACAATTGCTCCAAGCTATCCAACTTAACTGCAGTAAATATTCCTTGCCGAATTTCTTCACTCAATGAACCTCCGCAAGTTTACCCCAATCCGTCCAGCGGAATTTTTGAATTGTCTCTGCCAGAATCTGAAACAACAGTTCGTGTTTTTTCTATGGACGGAAAACTTGTTTATCAAGGCTTACTCTTTGAGGCATTCACATCAATTGACCTTAGTAACCAGGGACCAGGTATTTATTTATTAACGACAGAAAATTCAACCGGCACCCGGCACCTGAAAATTATGATAACGGAATAATACTAGCCGGAATATTTTACCTTCTCCTGACCTCCTTCCAATCAGTAATTTTCGCCTGTGAAATAAAATCAGGCATTTTGCTCCTATCTTTGGCGATATGTTCCCAAAACAAATCCACTGGCGAATAACCTTTGCCATACTTATCTTTCTACACCTTACCTCCTCTCGCGTCACTGCACAACCCGGTTACGATTACCAGTCGGATACCCTTGTGACTAAAAAAGGCAATGAAGAAATCATCTCCATCCTCAACAAAGCCGGTGTCACGCTTGAGATTATCCGCTTAAAAGACGGACTGAGACACGGCACACACGAGGTTTATTCCTTTCAAGGCAAATTGATCATTAAAGATCATTTCCTCAATGGCCATCCACATGGAGATTTTGTCCGCTACGATTACAACGGAAAACTGGCCGAAAAGAAAAAGTACTTATTTGATAAGGATTCAGGGAACTATTATTTACACGGAGAATACGCGCAATACAACAATGGTCTATTAGAAGAAAAAGGCAGTTATTACTATGGTAAACTGCATGGGAAATTCCAGCAATATCATCCATCAGGCATTCTTAAAACCAAAGCTGAGTATGAAAATGGATTACTCACCGGTGAAAAAATCGAGTATCATCATAGCGGAAAAGTTCAATTTATTATCAACTATGCGATACGTACAGTTAACGGCAAAAAGGTTTCTGTAAAAAACGGACTTTACCAGTCATTCAACAGCAATGGATCAGTAGCAGTACAACAATATTTCCTCGACGACAAAAAGGATGGTAAAAGTCTGGAGTACTATCCAACAGGACGACTAAAAAAATCAGCAGTTTATAAAGAAGATAAAATGCATGGTCCATCTATCGACTATTTAGAAAATGGTACGATAGAACGGAGTTTAACTTATTACGAATCCATACAGATCGGCGACAGCATCTATCGAAACATCTATGATGGAGAAAAACTACAATACTACAAATCAGGAATGCTTCAATCCAGAGAAGTATATGCAATGGGTAAAAAAACCGGAACCTGGGAGCGGTATTATGAAGGCAGTGGTTTGCTCACGGAGAAAAAGAGCTTTGAAAACAATCTGCAAACCGGACCTTATCTATATTATGATCATCTCGGCAACAAATCATCCGAATCCAACTACATCATTTTAAAAACTGATAGCGGTGACTTCTCCATGAAACACGGACCGGAAAAAGCATGGAACAAAGGTGTATTAACCATGGAAACGAATCATGTGCTCAACAAAGAAGAAGGCACAAGAACAACCTATCATCCAAATGGTAAGGTTGCAGGTACCATGCAATTTAAAAACGGATTGATGCAAGGTCCCGCCATCGAATATTATGAGAACGGAAATATAAAATCCTCCAAAACTTATAAAAGCTACTACGACTATAGCAACAGTCCGAAGTACAATTCAATTGGCTGGCAAAAACAATACGATGAAGCCGGAAATATCATCAGCAAATACTATTATGACACAGCCGGACAAGTAACACAATCTATTCTCTACGAAAACAACCGGATCACTCGTCTCTCCATCGACAAACACTTCGAAATAAACTACTCCCCATCACATAAAGTCTCGTCTGTCATATTCCGGAATCGTTTCCATCAGGAAAGTTTTGGACTCTACTACTACCAAAGCGGAAGAATAAGGAGGATAAACTTTCAAAATCCCGAGCTCTCCGATAACAGCATCATCGACATCTCTTAC
>JBIIRF010000393.1:0-2662 GCA_044341715.1 Bacteroidia bacterium
CAACTGGTTACAAACCGGAGGATGGGGCGGATATACCGGACAATTATTCTTCACCCGATTACACGTCACCTATAACCGCCGCGACTTCCCTCAGGATCTCGTTTTTCAGGAAACACCCAACCGCGAACAGTTTCAATGTCGTTACATACTTCAGCACCCGGCACAATACGTAGATAACTGTGAAGGATGGTCGAATTACCAGAGTGAAAAAGTGGAAAGCAGACGACGTGAACTTCGCGAACTTGCTGCACTCACCGGATGGGATATCAGTCGCTACAGAGATTATCCTTCCTACTTTTCGGGTTACCGCGCTCCGCAACCACCGGATGTCCGCACCGGCAGCATCTATCGCGAAACACAACCCGAGCAACAACAACCAACCGGAATTAAACAACAACACTCGATTATACATGGAACAGATCCTGTTGCTCAACAACTGCCCATCTCAGACTCCGTCACTGCCATACAACAGGAGTCCTTTCTCACAGCTGATGAACCTTTAGAAGAAGAATCAAAAACTTCGATACCATATGGCATCATCACCATGGCGGCGATAACGGGATTGTATCTACTGCATCGGAATAAATCTTGATGGTACAGACTGAGAAGATGCCTCCCTAAAAAAACGGAAGACATAGCTTCATGGTTAAATGAAAAATAAGTTGATGTAAACAAAAAGAGGCTGCCAAATACTGACAGCCTCTTTTCATTTTATCTCCGAACGAATTACCAGATTTTCACCCGCAAACTATCAGCTCTCCACATCGGCGAACCTTCCTTGATATCGAATGCCTGATAGAATTCAGGGATGTTCACCAGCGGACCATTGATACGCAGAAAGTTTGGTGCATGTACATCGGTCATGATACGCATAGCGAGTGTTTCGTCGCGCATATGTCCAAGCCAGCTCAATGCATAGCCGAGGAAGTAACGTTGATCAGGCGTCATTCCGTTGATCACCTTTCCGGATTTATATTGCTCTGTTTTCTTAAATGCTGTATAGCCGAGTACCACACCACCCAAATCGGCGATATTTTCTCCTTGTGTAGCATCTCCATTCACTGTCAGGCTATCCAACACTTTAAACTCGCTAAACTGCTGCACGATCAGCTTAGCACGCTTATTGAATTCCTGTTCATCCTGTGGTGTCCACCAGTTACGCAGATTTCCTTTCTCATCAAACTGACGACCCTGATCATCGAAACCATGTGTCAATTCGTGTCCTATGGTAGAAGCACCTGCATAGCCGTAGATAATCGCATCATCCGCCAATGAATCTTCCATACCGGGAATGATAAAGATTGCAGCAGGCAATACGATTTCATTATTGGCAGGATTATAATATGCGTTATACGTTTGCGGCGTCATATCCCATTCTGTTCTATCCACAGGTTTACCGAGCTTCGATACCTGATAATCATGCGCCCAAACATTACTGCGCAGTACGTTCATCACATAGCTATCGCGGTTAATTTTCAAACTTGAATAGTCTTTCCATTTATCAGGATACGCCACTTTCGTCGTAATCGAGTTCAATTTCACGATTGCTTTCTGCTTGGTAGAGTCGGTCATCCAATCGAGTTGGGAGATACGCTCACGATAAGCACTGATGATATTATCGGTCAGATCCTGGTAACGCTTTTTGAATGCAGGCGAAACATACTTCTGCACGTAGAGTTGTCCGAGCATATCACCAATAGCACCCTCTTCCACATCCAGCACACGTTTCCAGCGCGGACGCTGCACCTTCACACCGCTCAATACAGTACCATAGAATTTAAAATTCTGATCTTCGAAAGGTTTGCTCAGGTAAGTTGCGAATGTATTGATCAACTGCCAGCGTAGATACACTTTCCAATCGTTCAACGGATAAACTTTCAACAAACGTTCTGTCTCGCGGAAAAACTCCGGTTGTCCGACGATTACCGAATCCACACCAAACACATGCATTCCTTCCAGCATCATCTGCCAATCGATAGAAGGAGTTAAAGCCTTCAGACCGGTGATCTGCATTTTATTGTAATTCAGGTACGGATCACGTAGTGCCTCCAGCTTACGGGAAGCCTTCGCCAGACTCGTTTCCATTTTAAATACAGTAGCTGCATTCTTCGCTGCTGTGAGGGAATCATCGCCCATCAACTTAAACATCGCCTCCAGATGCTTCTGGTATTCGAAACGGATGTTGATGGTCCGTGCATCGTTATTGAAATAATAATCACGATCAGGCAACCCAATACCGCCCTGATAGAAATGCAACGCCTGTTGATCACTGCGCATCTCATCCTGGAAAATATGCGCACCAAACAACGGCGCCACACCATACGCCTGATGCAGTGCGATGGTAGAAGTCAGCGAACGCATATCGATGATCCCATCAATACGTTTCAACTCTTCCGCTAAAGGAGTAATTCCATTTTTATTGATACTAACGGTATCCATCCCCGAAAAATAGAAATCGCCGATTTTCTGCTGATTACTGCCAGTGGTAGATTTAGCTTTAGCAGCAGCCTCACTCACCAGACGCATTCTGTTGTAAGTTTCTTCCTGCACCATGCTCCATATTCCCCACGACTTCTCCGTTTCTGGAATCGGATTCTTCTTCATCCATGTCCCGCAGGCATACTTAAAGAAGTCATCACCCGGATTCAGCGTAGTATCTCTG
>JBIIRF010000423.1:0-2660 GCA_044341715.1 Bacteroidia bacterium
GCACAGTCTGTTATACGCTCAGGTTCTGCGGGCGGTACGTACAGTTCAACGCCTGCAGGATTAACCATTAATTCCACTACAGGTGCTATAACTCCATCAAGTAGTACAGCCGGCACCTACACGGTGGCCTATTCAATAGCCGCTGCAGGAGGTTGTAATTCTTTTAGTACAACAGCGAATATTATAATAAATCAATCACCGTCCTTATCAGTAACACCACCCTCAACAAGTATTTGTTTAGGCGATTCAGTTTCAATAACTGTCTCAGGCGCCTCTTCATATTCATGGTCCCCGTCAACAGGCTTAAACTCTAGTTCTTCATCGTCAGTAAAGGCAAGCCCACAAAGCACCACAAATTATACCGTAATTGGCACATCCGGCAATGGCTGTACCGCCAGTTCATCACTAACGATTTCAGTGAATACCCCTCCTGTACTTTCTTCTGTGACAGCTTCGCCACCGGCTATTTGCGGAAGTGGATCTTCGCAGTTACAAGCCAATGGTTGGCAACAAACAGTGGCAAACCAGTTATCATTTAACTCTGGTACAGGAGCTTCATTAGATGGAATGTCAGGGGCAACTACGTTGATTGGAAGTGGAGTGGATGATAATCCAACAGCATCTCCCTCACTAATAGGATTTGATTTTCCTTTCAATGGTACTACTTACTCACAATTTTCTGTTTCGCCGGATGGTTGGGTTTTGCTTGGAGGAGTAACAGCCAGCAGCCAATTTACCAACTCTGTCACCAATACCACGAATGTGCCGAAGCTTTATCCTTACTGGGACGATCTGGCTACGGGGAGCAATGGAAACGTTAAAAGCCTGATTACAGGTTCCGCTCCAAATCGTATTCTCAAAATACAGTGGTTTGTCACAATCCCAAGAAGTACCGTAGGAACTGCAAATAGCACGTTTCAGTGTTGGCTGTATGAATCAGATGGCAAAATTGAATTTCGATATGGAACTATGGGAGCCGGAATCATGTCGGCCTCTGTTGGTTTGACCGCATCTGCAACGAACTATGCCAGTATCACTGTGTCAAGTAATACCAGTAGTACAACTACCCCAAACAATGCAAATACAGGTCAGCCTGCTTCAGGTCGATTTTATTCTTTTTCCACTGCTCCATTGACCTGGACATGGACTCCATCTACCTTTTTAAGTTCTGCAAGTATTGCGAATCCGGTTGCCTCTGGCGTTAGCGGTGTTGTGGTGTATACAGTGACTGCAACTGCAAACAATGGCTGCACTTCGCAGAGCAATGTTACATTGAGTGCAACCAGCCCCATTTCAGCAGCTTCAATAAGCGGGAACAACTTTTTTTGTTCAGGAGGCGCTACGACGATCACCGCACTGCCAACTGATGGTAACGGTCCATTTACGTATTTATGGAGTCCAGGTGGCCAAACAACAGCGAGTATAAATGTATCTGCTGCTGGCAACTATAGTTGTCAGATAACTGATTTCTGCGCGGGCTCGGTTAACACCGGGGCATTTAATATTACGGAGAGCACAGTTCCTGCACAGGCAACTTCCGTTATTACAACATCAGCTTCTACCATTAACATAGGGGATACAGTTAGTTTTAGTGCAAACGGCGGTGGCAATACTATTAATTGGTACAATCAGGCCATTGGGGGGACACCTCTTGGAACTGGTTCCTCGATTACAGCGCCGGTTCAATGCACCCCGGGAAGTTATACATATTATGCAGAAACGCAGTTAGGTTCCTGCTTCAGTGAACGGGTGCCTGTGAACTTCAATGTCCGTCCCTTGATAAGTTCGGATCCGGCCAACGGACTGATTTGTTCAGCCGGAGGAACCGTTAATTTAACAGCAAATGTTATTAATGCAACGGGCGCAAGCTGGTCTCCTGGTGCAACCCTTTCTTCTTCCAATTCACTGGTTACTACCGCTTCACCGGCTACTACTACGCAATATACCTTTTCGGCTACGGTAGCTGGTTGTGGTGTGCAAACCGGAACCTTTAATGTCGGGGTCATTGAAGGCGCTACTTTCACCCCTACCGCTACGCCTCCAACAGTATGTGCAGGAAGTAATGCTATCTTGAATTCAAATCTCAGCAATTCAAATTTCAGTGTAAGTAGTGTAGTTTACTCACCTGCAAATTCTTTAAGTGCTATCTCTGCCATTACTTCGTTGGTAGTAAACGGCGCGGCTTCTGTCCCCGTTTCAGGTGGAAATCTTGATGACGGAGGTTGGGCAAACATACCAATTGGATTTAATTATAATTTTTTTGGTAATAGTTTTAACTCACTTGCAGTAGGCACCAACGGATTAATTCAGTTTGGATCTGTAACAGGATATACTACCAATCAGGGACAATTAGGTCAGTATGCCTTCGACTTGACTCCACAGGTATTTCCAAACGATTCCAATCCAGGAAATGTAATTGCATGGTTAGCTAACGATTTAATTTGGTCTATAACAACTGACAATAACTCTCTTCGCTATTGGAATGATGGAATTTCTCCAACAAGGCGATTTATTCTTGAAGCGACCAATGTCAGGAATTACAACGCAGCCAATTCTTTGTCATCGGTTCAAGTAATACTTTATGAAACATCTGGTGCTGTGGAAGTTCATGTGACTAATGCATCAGGATCATCACCATCATCAAATGAAGTTAACAACAG
>JBIIRF010000394.1:0-2647 GCA_044341715.1 Bacteroidia bacterium
AGCCGCCAGCATACCCAACCTCGGAATTAATTTTCCCAGTGTTTACCTCGGCATTAATTATTTCAGCGGAACAGCCACCAACAACTTCTACACTACACACGAAAAACCGTCACGAAAAACAGAAATCACGGTTTACTACGCAGCTGGTATCAAGGAAAAATATCCACCGGCAGGACCTAAATATCTTGTCAATGTCATCAATGGCCAGATACACACCACCAGCGGAAGTAAAGGACTACTCGGCGGAGGAATTGAATACATGCTCGACGAATCGCTACCCGCCAAACTCGAAGACGACGGCATTCAAACAGCATTCATCGAAGGAGCCACACGCCTCGGACTCTTCGGATCAGCAGGTTTACGCATGGGCAAATGGGACGGACATTTCCAGACCGGATTTTACCTCTACAACCGCTACAAACCTGATGGAGATCTCTACAGCCGCATCGCCATCCGATATCACTTCAACCAACATCTCTTCGCCACCCTCAACCTCAAAACCCATTACGCAAAAGCTGACTACGCCGAATGGGGAATTGGCTATCGATTCTAAATGAAACAACATCTCCACCATACAATCTGCCTGCTTGCCGCGTTGATATTTCTCAACAGCTGCAACAGCATTGACGATTGCTTCCATGGAACAGGAGATGAAAGCATCGAAGATCGTATCACCGGAAGTTTCACCGGCATATATCTCACCTCCAACATACATCTCAACGTACACATCAGCAACCAACAACGTGTACAAGTCAGTGCTGGAGAAAATCTACAAAAAGGAATAGAAGTAAAAACAGAAAACGGAATACTCCGACTTGACAACAACAACAAATGCAACTGGGTCCGCTCCTTCAAACCAAGGATCACTGTAGATGTATGGACGCCCACACTCTCCACCTTATTCATGGAAGATGCCACAGGCGATGTAGCATTCGTTGACACCTTACGTGAACAAAATTTCCGGTTTGACGGCTACAGCAGCATGGGCACAGTAAATCTGCTCCTCGACTGTTACATAGCCACCATAGCCACCCACAACGGACCACTCGACGTAAATGCAAGAGGCAAAGCCAACGTACAATACCACTACAACGCAGGATTCGGAGTCATCAATTGCAACGAATTACAGAGCGACAATATTTACATCAACAACAAAGGTTCCAACGACAGTAAAATCAACTGCGGGAATATACTGGAAGTCACCATAGAAAAAACGGGCAACATCTATTACAGCGGAAACCCCACCACCATTAAAACCAACATCACCGGCGACGGGAAATTAATAAAACTATAGAAGCGTGTTTGTACTTAACGACATTACATTTGAGTTTGGATCCAGAATCTTATTCAGTGAATTAAGCTGGCATATACGTCCCTTCGAAAAGATCGGACTCATTGGTGCCAACGGAACAGGAAAATCGACATTACTCCGCGTCATCAGCGGAGAATACACACCCACCTCCGGCAACATTTCAAAGCGAAATGATTTAGTACTGGGTTTCCTCAACCAGGACCTACTCAGTTACCTCTCTGATAAATCCATACTGGACGTAGCCATGGAAGCCTTTGAGCGCGCCAACTACCTCCATCAGGAAATCGAAAAAACGCTACATCTCCTCGAAACAGATCATGGAGAACAAGTACTTGACCGATTACAAAAACTGCAAACGGAATACGAAGCACTTGACGGATACTCCTTACAATCGAAAGCCGAATCCATACTCGAAGGACTTGGATTCAACACCGTTGATTTAACACGACCACTCAAGGAATTTTCCGGAGGATGGAGGATGCGCGTAATGCTCGCCAAAACGCTCTTACAAAAGCCGGACTTACTCCTGCTGGATGAGCCCACCAACCACCTTGACCTGCCATCTATTCAATGGCTCGAAACCTATCTCTCCACCTATGAAGGAGCAGTAGTCATTGTATCCCACGATAGATTCTTCCTCGATAAAATCGTCAACAAAATCGGCGAGTTGGAATACCAGAAGCTGACTTTATACACCGGAAACTACTCCGACTACCTCATCGAAAAAGAAGAGCGACGAGAGATACAAGCCAACGCCTTCAAAAACCAGGAGAAATACATCAAAGAACAAGAGCGATTCATCGAACGATTCCGCGCCAAAGCCAGCAAAGCAAGTGCCGTACAATCGCGCGTAAAAGCACTCGAACGACTCGACAAAGTAGATGCAGTAGATGGACCTCTTGCGTCTATAAAAATCCGTTTCGCCGTAGACCGACAACCCGGCCGCATCATCAGCAAACTCAATATTGAACGCAAAGCCTACGGAGATCTGGAACTGTTACGCAACACCACCGCAGAGATCACACGCGGAGACAAGATTGCCTTCATCGGCGCCAACGGAAAAGGAAAATCGACTTTACTACGCATGGTATCCGCCGAAGAGCCCTTTGAAGGAAACAGCGAAGACACCTACAACGTCATCTCCTCGTTTTATGCACAGCATCAGCTGGAGAGTCTGACTGTAAACAACGATGCCCTCGAAGAACTCCAACAATTCGCCCCAGACGAAAGCGACACCTATCTACGCTCATTACTCGGCGCGTTTTTGCTCAAAGGAGATGATGTATTCAAGAAGATCAAAGTACTTTCCGGAGGAGAACGCGCACGGGTAGCTCT
>JBIIRF010000395.1:0-2641 GCA_044341715.1 Bacteroidia bacterium
ATGGAAGCAGATGGATATATACTGGAAGGAGTTCTTTACAATGATAAAACCCACGATCCCTTACCGAGAATTAATCTTCAATTTGAATTTCCTCTTCCCAATTTAACACAGGTATTTCCGCATCTCTCCAACGAACTGGCCTTTTGCAAATACCACACCATCTACAATAGCGAAGTCTATCAGGAAGAAGATGTGACGGCCTTGTACGACAAACTCAAAGGTGAATTCGGGCAAGTGAAAATCAATACCAGCCGTGAATCTTCCAAAACGCCTGTACTTCCTAAAAAGCAACCTGACATTCTCAAACAGTATGGATTAAGTCCATCTGTTATTGAGATTGATTTACACATTGAAGAGTTGCACCCCAACATTGATGGAATGAGCAATGCAGAGATCATCCAGATACAGATGAAGCATTTTCAATTCGAGCTCGACAAAGCGATCTTAAGAAAGCAAAAGAGCATCGTCTTCATTCATGGTGTCGGCAACGGGCGATTAAAATCCGAGATCCGTAAAGAGCTGAAAGCGGGAGGATTTCAATTCAGAGATGGAGCTTACGAGCGCTACGGAGCAGGAGCAACCGAAGTTTTCATCTGAAATCACACAGGAATCACCTCTGTTTCCTTGAAAGCTTCCAACTCTTTTAAGGAGCCTTCAATCCATTTCTTCCATTCGGGAGCGACACCGTTTTCTCGTTCATGGTAACGATCAAAATCGGCTTGCTTACGTTGCAGATCATCCATCAGCTGTCGATAGATCCGTTTAGCTGCATCCTGATTTTTCACATGTGATAATCGACTCCGCATTTTACGGGCATAAATTTCCGTGATATTAAAATGTGCCTGTTCATGCTCGAGCGTTTCCGGATCATCTCTGTCAAGCAACCAGGAATCATCCGGCAACATGAAGGCATACAGTTCATAATGCACAAAATCTCCGGTTCGTTCGAATGAATAGGCTATTCCGGTATTGATAAATCCTTCCAGCATCCGATAAGTTCGTTTACCGGTTTTTGTTTTGATAGGCCGTCCGGGTGATGTTTTCCGGAAATCGTTCTTCGACAAGCAGGTAACGGAGGTCCAACGAACCTGTTCCCGCGGTGTCCGATCTGTTTTAAACGAGACCGACACCATCAGCAGAAATAATAATGCAATCCTGATCATAGTGATGTCCTGCAATATGTATTTTTAACGATCAATATTAACGCATTTACCCATACCCTATGCAGATCACCTTTCATGGCGCCGCACAAACCGTAACAGGAAGTAAACACCTGATAACAACGGGAAGAAATAAGCGAATATTATTAGACTGTGGATTATTTCAGAACCGCGGCAATGATAATGCCGAACTCAACAGGCACTTTGGTTTTGATCCTGCTGCCATTGATCTGATGATTTTATCGCATGCCCATATTGATCATTCGGGCAACATCCCCCAGCTGGTACGCCAGGGCTTCAACGGACCCATTTACTGCACTCCCGGCACGTTGGATTTATGCAGTGTGATGCTCACTGACAGTGCGCATATTCAGGAAAACGATGTGAGTTACCTCAATAAAAAGCGAGCAAAAAACGGCCAGGCTCCCATCGAACCGTTATACGACGAAGAGGATGTAAAAAAAGCGATGAAACAGTTCGTAGGCATCCCTTTGAATCAATGGACAGAAATCGACAAACATGTCCGCTTAATGTTTACTGATGCAGGACATATCCTTGGTTCAGCAGCTGTTAACTTACAACTCGACGAACCGGAAGGCCCACGCACATTGTTCTTTTCAGGAGATACCGGAAGATTCGACGACATCATCTTACGTTCACCACAGCCATTTCCTCAGGCCGAGTATATTATTACAGAATCTACCTATGGCGACCGGTTACATGAAGTACGACAAGATGCCGAAAAACATCTTCAACGAATTGTTGCCGATACCTGCGTTACAAGAAAAGGGAAACTGATAATTCCGGCATTTAGTCTGGGCCGTACCCAGGAAGTAGTGTACTCCCTCAACCGCCTTTATAACAGCGGAGAGCTACCTCCTATTCCGGTGTATGTTGATTCACCGCTTGCCATCAGCGCCACGGAGATCATGCGGAAGCATAGTGAGTACTTTAATCCCGACATGATTCAATACATGAAGAAAGACGATGATCCGTTTGGCTTCGAGACATTACATTATATCCGCGAAGTTGAAGATTCCAAAGCACTCAATGAGATGGAAGGTCCGTGTATTATCATCAGTGCATCCGGAATGCTTGAAGCAGGCAGAATCAAACACCATGTAAAAAACAATATCAGTAACCCTAACAATACTATTCTGATTGTTGGCTATGTCCCACCAGGATCACTCGGAGGAAAATTGATAGAAGGAGCAGCAGAAGTGAAAATTTTTGGTAAGCCCTACAAAGTCGAAGCACAGGTAGCTGTCCTCGACTCCTACTCTGCCCATGCCGATTATAAAGAGATGATGAATTATTTATCGTGTCAGGACCCCACAAAAGTCAGGAGAGTTTTTTTGGTGCATGGAGAGCCTGAAGCACAGCTTGCCTACAAAAAACATCTTAACGGCATGGGATTTAGCGACATCGTCATCCCCATGTTAGGCGAATCGTTCCAGCTGGAATAGAAATACTGATAATTA
>JBIIRF010000397.1:0-2639 GCA_044341715.1 Bacteroidia bacterium
GAGCATTAAAAATTTTAGCAAGACGTTCTTCGAGTTCACCATACAACGGAGAAGACAAATACGATCTGGAAGAAGAAAACTGCACACCAAAACGAGAAACTGCATCGATTGCACCAGCCATTAAACGCTGATCGAGATCGAGACCCAGATAGCTACAGGAACTAAAATTTTTCATTTTATTTCCCTTCACTGTAACATGACGACCGTCTAATTCTGAATCTTCAATTGTCTGAAGAATAATACCGAGTTTCTTCCCGGAGATGGATACTTCATCTAAAAGTGAGAGAATCTGTTCGTGCTTGCTCTTGGCTCCATTTTCGATTTCCATAGTCTGAGGCTGTTGGTTGGTTATGATGCGATAAACAACATCAAAGTCGCCTCCGAAAGGTAGGTTTTATTACCAACTGCGCAACATTAAATCCAAGGTTTTTTCAACCTGACCATGTTGAAAGAAATGCAGGCACTGAACATCATCAGGTGATCTGCATCATTTCAATTCTGTCATTTACTCTCTGAAAAAGCAGAACAGAAGAACATCTCAAACCGAACCGCGCGACAAAAAACCTCCCTAAACAAAGGGATAACGAAAGCACAAACACAAGACCACTAATGGCAATTACACTAATTACTCGAATTACCCACAGGAGCCATCTTCAGTTCAAAACCGTTATTACGGATATCACCAAGATTCACTTTACACTGACCATCCACAGCCATATTCTGCGACAAGTTCAGCACATGAGTTGACTGCTCTTTGTTCACAATTAGACGATAAACGGCATTTTCTTTTGGATAAGTTGTAAAGATGCCGGTTTGTTGTGGCTGACTTGAGGTATAGTAATAATACGTAGCACCTGAATGAAACTGACGACCTGAAGTCTGGATATTTCCCAGTTCACCCTTCGAATAAATACCTTCCGTATGACCGATACCCAACAATGCTTTTTCGTGCAAGTGGAAATTTCCTTTTCCTTTCACCACCACCTGCTCGCACAACATTTCAGCACCAGCCATTACATTCAACGTACGATCTTTAGAGACATCAGCAAAATTCTCCCCTTTAATCCACAACGTATGACCCGAGGTAACATTGGTATTTCCCAGACGAACATCACATGCCGTTTTTTGCACCCAACGCGTAGTACCATCTCCCACGAAATTCATCACCGATAACGGGCTAAGATCCATGATTACAGAACCACCCAACAAGAGTACATCGCCTGAGATATTCGCCACCATCGAAGATTTCTTTGCATCCATCATCACATCGGTAAACTGACCGCCTTTAACGATCAGATTACGACCCACATTACAAGTAAGCTGACCTTCAGAAGCGCCACCGAAAGTACCACCGGTCAATACCAATGAGCCATCAATAGAAAGTGTATTTAAACCACTGAAGAACACCCCACGTTTACCCTGACCGGTACGACGGATTTCAAAATCACCCTGCACATTTGTCAAGCGACCACCCAGATTTAACTCACCGGCCTTCATCGCATCGATAATCACATTCCCATAATTTATTTCAGAGCTAAACGAAGCCTCACTATAATTGAAAAACACCTGCGAAGATTTCGGCGCAAAAAAGCAGCGAAGTCCGGGCATTTTACCAGTATTATTATGAATATACATCGCACCATTGTCCATGAAAAACTCATTGAAACAATAGAAATCCATCACCGCAGTATCCTGCTGCACCACACCACCGCACGCCACATACATCGCATTCAGACGCAATGGAGAAGTGATTTTCAGTTCACCACCTTTCTCCACCACAAGCGTTTGCAGATTAGAGCCGGTAGCACTGATCATACGATGACCAGCCTGAATAAAATAGCTATTACGAGATTCATTCATATTACGCGGAGCGGCACCAGTACCATCACGCTTAGAATTCCATGAATGCGGTTTGTTCAATGCAAAATTCCCCATAGAGAAATAAGGCACATTAGCCTGGAGGTAACGTTTACCAATCGGATCGGCGACCAACGGAAGATACGCGATAGCACCCACACGAATTTCCTTGCAGGAAGCATCCACCATACCCGGATTAAAAGCAGCATCCGGCTTCACATCAACAGTCAGCCAGAAATAATTTTTTCCCGGCAGGAGTGCCATAGAAGCAGAAAACACAAAAGCCTGATCAGACAATTTGTTTACTGTAGTACCGACAGTTTGCTGCAAGGTAAATTCAGGATCATTTCCTGTATACCAAAGACGAGCATTCTCGATATTATTTTCAATCGGCAAGGAAGTACCCTTCGCAGTAAAGGTCATTGAGTTCACCTTCACAGGAGTTCCTTTACCGGATGTTTCCACCACCACACCGATTACTTTTTGATTAATACTTCCACGTAATATCCTCGTAGTATCCTGAATCGTTGTTGCCTGCTTAAAGGTCATAGAAGTCTGGGCATTCCCCTCCTCCTCCTTAGCCAGATTAAAAACGATAATCAACAGCACTACTAAACCAGTAGCCGCAGAGACTGCAGCAAGCATGGTCAACCTCAACGTCGTTTTAAGAGCCGACTTTTGTTTTAAATTTTTCTTCGCCATTTTGACTTCTTCCTAATTTATCAATGCGTTATACTATGAAGAAGATAAAATGTTGCATTGGGATACGGGAGAGGTGAGAG
>JBIIRF010000396.1:0-2639 GCA_044341715.1 Bacteroidia bacterium
TTGGCAAGGATGAGACGTGCATTGTCCTGGATGGTAACACCGGTATTTGCATAAGCACTATCCGATGAAATTTGAGAAGTTCCTACGTTCAGAATACCGCCGCTCTCAACTGTGAGAAAATCAAGAGCTGGTGTATTGTGGGAACTAATCTGGAAAGGACCGGAAGTTACGTTCACACGACATCCATTACGAATGGTTTGCTTACACTGTTGAATATTGTGAGAAAGATTTCTGAAATAAGTAATGGTTCCTGCATACTCAAATATAATCCGTGCGAAATTTGTTGAGGTACCATAGCCTGCACGTACCATTGTTGCAATATTTGATATCGTATAGGATGGGCCATTGATATACAATCGTTGTTCGGCAGGAGAATTCGCCACATCAAAATGCATGACTCCACCACTTTGCGTAAAGGTACCATTCACCCGCATATCTATGAAGTTATTGCCAAGAGTAGCAGCTCCTTGCTGATCGGGACCATGCATATAGTAAACACTGCCGACAAGATTTTGCGCGTATGAACCGTTAACAATAAAATTCGCATATCCACCAGCTGATTTTAGAATTAGCGTACCTCCCGAAAGCTGAGTAGTACCATTCACAGTAATCAACGTACTATCAGAGGTATTTTCACTGAACCATACATTTCCGCCACTGATGACAAATCCACCAAAAGTCGCCCGCACTTTATGACCCGACAATTCGTTGGCGCCTCCGTTAAACAATGTTCGTGCTGAAGTTGAAGTGAAGGTACCATTTACTGTAATCGTTTCTTCACCGAACGATTCACTTGTTTTAAATGAACAGGTAGAAAGTCCTCCGATTGATAAATTACCACCTACATTGAGCACAAGTCGGGTAGTTACATTATTAACACCAACATTACCTAAACCAATCAATGAAATTCGATCAGTTGCTACAGTGAAAGAAACATTGGCATTGGATGCAATCGTTACAGTGGCAGTACCCAGACTATTATGCGTATTGGATGCCATGAATATACCTCCGGTATACGCCAGTGAATTCATAGTAATTGTAGGCACACCATTATTAATCACAGCAGGAGCATCAATTCCGTAGAAATTCCCTGCACAGGTAAATATGCCATTAATTGCCACAGTGGCATTTCCTATTCCGTCTTTCACAGCGCAAAAGGTGCCTCCGGCTGAACTGGTTAAATTTTGTATTGTAAACGACACATTTCCGTTGCCACCGAATGTGCCATTGAACTCACCCGCAGCACCGATAATACCGTTTCCGGATGCAAGAAATGTTACTGTACCGGGCATTAAATATTTAATACGCAGCTTTCCGTTTACAGTAAGGCTACCACCTATGCTGATGGAGACCGCTGCATTGGAGGAATCAAGGAATGTCTGGCAACCTGTGCCTACAGTTAAGTTTCCTGCTATAGTTCGTGTAACACCTAAACCCTGATTCTTCCACCAATTGGTGCCTGTACCCCAATTCAGGTTGACACTTCCAAAATTTGAGTTAATGCTATTAATTAATGGTAAGGTTGGCGAAAACCAATTGCTCACTGTTACGGTACTCGTAGCACCAAATGATTCTGTTCCGGCAAATAAAGTAGTAGTAGGATTCAAAATACTATTCTGGATCAGCGTTCCGCCGTTACTCACAGTGAGTGCACCCGTTACTGTCAGACTACGATTAGTTGTTGAACCTCCTCCGTTTTGCAATACACCACCATTGTTCACGGTAACATTCGCAACTGTAACGTTGACATTCACGGTAACGGTGATACCCAGACAAACAATCACATTATCACCCGGTCCCGGAGTCAATGCAGGAGTAATATAGGTTCCGCACCCACCGGTGGACCAGGTCGTGTTAACATTCCAGTTTCCGGAGGTCACTGCATAATACGTCGCCCCCTCTGCCCGCTTTATACCGGCAAAAGCAAACATCATCATACATAGGAGGTATAGCCTCTTCATATTCACACACTAAGTCTAAGGTAAAATTAACGCCTGAATCCTCCTATAAAGCGCGATACTTGGCGAGTGGAAACTATCACAGGGTTAATCTACTCGGGGAGCAGATTGAATCAATATTAGAAATTATAAAAATAGCATACAAGAGGTTCGGAAGGCCTATACGAACAAAAAGCATAAATCATTGAATTTCAAAACAATAAGATATAAAAAAGTTTGAACTTTTTTCCAGGAAAACATTAATCCGGTCTGAGCTCCATTTACAAAACCACCCCAAACAACATCGCCCTTTTCAGGTAGATTTGTTTTCCGGGCGTAGGATTCTCACCAAAATTCATCTCATTCATTTTGTAAAGTCGCGCCAAACGGACCCCATATTGTTGAGCGATATCCCGCATCGTTTCTCCCTCTGCGACGGTATGTGTAAATGGTTCCGCTTTGTTCTTTTTAGGGCGGATAAAAATATGTTCACCCTCCTTCAGCACATCGTTCTTCTGTGCATCGTTAAACTCCAGCACCTGCCAGAGCTCAATATTATTTTCACGGGCAAGTTTTGTCCAGGTATCTCCCTTTGCGACTTTCACATAGGGAATTCCATTAATTGTACCGACGG
This sequence comes from Bacteroidia bacterium, assembly GCA_044341715.1. GTDB lineage: Bacteria > Bacteroidota > Bacteroidia > AKYH767-A > OLB10 > JAJTFW01. Next base: position 2,572 of record JBIIRF010000396.1, read on the forward strand.
CATTAGAAGGAACTTCATTTGTTTGTGCAAGTATCGGACGAGGACGTGATGAAACTGGTCGTGTCGAT
>JBIIRF010000061.1:0-8976 GCA_044341715.1 Bacteroidia bacterium
CCGTGACACTATTGATTTATTCTTCGAACCGAAACTGGTTCTTGCACCTGATACAGGCATCTGCGAACTCGAATCGGTTACATTGAGCACCTCTCTTTCAGGAATATATTTATGGTCGGATGGCAGCACATCATCGTCGATCAATGTTTCGCAAGCGGGTACATATATTTTAACACTATCTACAACCGATTGCGTTCAACGTGACACAGTGATTGTATCCGTTCAGCCTTTACCAATAGTAGATTTCGGAGCCGACACTACACTTTGTCCTGGAGCAAATCTGATTCTCGATGCCACCAATACAAATGCTACCTATAACTGGCAAAACGGCACAACGTCCAATCAGTTTGCGGTAACTTATGAAGGACAGTTCTGGGTAGATGTTACCATTAATTCCTGCACCACCCGCGATTCGATTTATGTCAACTACGAGCCCATTCTGGAATTAGGACCGGACGATACAATTTGCGTTGGACTCAGTTATGCGCTGGCATCTCCTATTGCAGGAACAGCGTACCAATGGTCAGATGGATCCACTACATCGGCGATCAACATCACTCAAAGCGGCAACTATGCACTTACGTTAACAACACAATATTGCGTACAAACCGACGATGTTGATCTAACGGTATTGCCTATACCCGAAGTAGACCTTGGCCCCGACTCCCTTCTCTGCGAAGGAGAATCCATCACTCTTGATGCCGGCACAAATGGCAACGATTATCTCTGGAGCGACGGAAGCACCGGACAAACATTATTCGTTGATCAAACCGGTACCATTTCCGTAGCAGTAAATGATGGATACTGCACCGGATATGATACAGTACGTATAGATGTAGCCGACTTCAATGATCTCAACCTCACATTATCTATCTGCAACCAAACAGAACTCATCTTACAGGCTCAGAAAAACGGCACATCCTTCCTATGGTCGACCGGAGAAACAACGCCTGAGATTGTTGTAAAAGACACAGGAATGTACTGGGTTGAAACAAAAATCGGACGTTGTTCTGTACGAGATACTTTAAATGTAGAAGGAGCACCAGGTTTCTCTGCAGTTTATCTGCCACGTGCTTTCACTCCAAACAACGACGGAAAAAATGATCAGTTCTTCGGAGCAGGTGAGCGACTCGATGAATTCTCCATCCGCATATTCAATCGTTGGGGACAAGAAGTATTTTACTCCAACTCAACAGAAATAGGATGGGACGGCAAATACCAGGGAGCAGAAGTTCCGGAAGGCATTTACATGTACAAAGTCCGATACAAGACTCCTTGTAATAACGACCGATCAAGCGAGAAAACAGGAGCTGTAACCTTGTTACGATAAAATCAGAAAAGGGGGATAAACCAAACAGATTTATCCCCCTTTTTTTATCCGCCCGGACCGTAAAGAAGCTCCCTCATATTTTCCTTACCTCGCGGCAACAATTTTAAATTACCAATTAATTTCAGCGCACGATCGATGCGTAGTTGCGAGCTCTTCACTCCACTCACGTAGTAAATTATATTTCGTTGCTTCCCCGGCGTCAAAGCTCTAAAACGTTCATCCCCCTCCGGATCTTGCGCTAATAATTCCTGCAGTTCTTCCGGCACAGGCATCCCAAACTCACTTTCATCAGGCACAAGTTCCACATCCACTGCATCGCCCAATTTTAATTTCAAAGCAGCAACGCGAGACTTATTTATACTGATATATGCCATTCCTGTTCGCAGCGCCATCAAGCCACAAGGGTAACTTACTTTCTGATTCACGGTACATATAAAACGCTTCTTTCCCGGACCACCTGCCTTCTTCACCACATCAGCAGGCACCTCAATAATATGCATGCCCATCAGGTAAGGCAATTTATCGATACGTGAAACAAACTTTAGTTTTTTAGGAGGCATAATCTGATGAATTTCAAAGTTCGAACAATCCTTTATTACCCCAAAATATATTGTATTGCGATTTTTTATATACTTGTATTACAATGTTTTACATTTATATACTGGAATTTTATGGAATCCAATTCCAAATTATTCCGTAATATTGAATATGATAAACAGAGAAGCATCCATTCGATTGAAAGAACTTATGGACAGATTCAAAGCAGTAGCTGTAATCGGGCCCAGACAGTCAGGAAAAACGACATTAATTCGTAAAATTTTTCATCGTAAGCCATATGTTTCTCTAGAGAACCCCGACAGCAGAAACTTTGCACTTGAAGACCCAAGAGGTTTCCTTAGTATGTATCCGGGAGGAGTTATACTTGATGAAATTCAACGGGCGCCTTTGTTATTCTCCTACTTGCAGGAAATACTCGATCAGACAAAAGAAAAGGGAATGTTTATTTTATCAGGGTCGAACAACTTTTTATTGCAGGAAAATATTTCACAATCATTAGCGGGCAGGGTTGGTTACTTACAACTGTTGCCCTTTTCCATTAAAGAATTGGACCAACAATCATGGTTACCGAATTCGGATGAAGCATTGATGCTAAAAGGGTTTTATCCGCCTGTTTATGATCAGGAAATTCCTGCATCAGATTGGTATCCGAATTATATTTCCACCTATATTGAGAAAGATGTTCGTCAGATTAAAAACATCTCCAACTTAATTGTATTTGAAAGGTTCCTACGATTGTTAGCCGGCAGAAATGCACAAGAATTAAATCTAAGTGCTCTCTCGGTTGAAACAGGAGTAGATGTGAAAACAGTTCAGGCATGGATTAGTATTCTTGAAAGTAGTTTTATCATTTATCTGTTGCGTCCACACCATAAAAATTTCAATAAAACGATTGTAAAACGCCCCAAGTTGTATTTCTACGATACAGCTATCGTTTGCAACTTATTGGGCATTCAAACCGAAGACCAATTGACTTTGCATCCATTACGCGGAGCCATTTTCGAGGGAATGGTCCTTACTGAATTAATTAAGATCCGGACAAATGCAGGGCAACCACATAATTTATTTTACTGGCGGGATAAAACAGGCCATGAAATTGATATTGTATCAGACGAAGCAGGCAAACTAACACCAATCGAAATAAAAGCTGGAAAAACAATTCAACAAGAGTATTTCAAAAATATAGACTATTGGAATACATTGAGTGGAAATACGGAAGGTTATGTTCTATACACCGGCGACCAACAACAAAAACGAAGTTCAGGGATTACCGTTTCCAATTGGAGAAACGTTATCAGAAAAAAATTAATCTGAATGATTCCGTAGATAAGCCGGTATGAAACAAAAAAGCCGCTCTGATGAAGAACGGCTTTATCTAAATAATCAGCAGATCATTTTAACTTACACGACTCCATGAACTTCGTCGTATAATTACCTTTTCTGAAGTCCTCGTTCTGCATCAATTGCTGATGGAACGGAATAGTGGTTTTCACTCCTTCAATTACGAATTCACTGAGGGCACGCTCCATTGTCTGAATAGCTTCCTCACGTGTCTGAGCGATCGTGATCAGCTTCGCAATCATTGAGTCGTAGTAGGGCGGAATTGTATAACCGGCGTAGATATGCGAATCTACCCGAACACCATGTCCACCTGGCTGGTGCAACACGGTAATACGACCCGGGCTTGGACGAAAATCATTGTAAGGATCTTCCGCATTGATACGACACTCAATCGCATGCATAGCAGGGAAATGGTTCTTACCACTAATCGGCACACCGGCAGCGATTTTAATTTGTTCTTTAATCAGATCATAGTTGATTACTTCCTCTGTCACGGGATGCTCCACCTGAATACGGGTATTCATCTCCATGAAATAGAAGTTCGCATATTTATCGACCAGGAATTCGATAGTACCTACGCCTTCATAACTACTGGCAAGCGTTGCTTTAATTGCCGCCTCACCCATCTGCTCCCGCAATTTCTCGGTCATAAATGGACTTGGAGTTTCCTCCAAAAGTTTCTGGTGACGACGTTGAATAGAGCAATCGCGTTCACTAAGGTGACATGCTTTTCCATATTGATCACCGGCTACCTGAATCTCGATATGACGTGGTTCCTCAATATACTTCTCCATATAGAGGCCATCGTTTCCGAAAGCAGCACCTGCTTCAGCCTGCGCTGTTTCAAAGGCTTTCTGTAAATCCTCTTCCTTCCATACAATCCGCATTCCGCGTCCACCACCACCGGCAGTAGCTTTGATGATAACGGGATAACCGATTTCCTTCGCCTCTCTTTTTCCATGCTCCACATTCTCGAGTAAACCTTCAGAGCCCGGAATAGTAGGCACACCTGCTCTCTTCATGGTATCCTTTGCATTGGCTTTATCACCCATTGCATCAATCTGCTCTGGAGTAGCACCAATGAACTTTATTCCATGCTGAGCACAGATAGCAGAGAATCGGGAATTTTCCGAAAGGAAACCATAACCCGGATGTATCGCATCGGCATTCGTAATTTCCGCAGCAGCGATAATACGCGGGATATTCAGATAAGAATCACGGCTGGGAGGAGGGCCGATACATACTGCTTCATCAGCAAAACGCACGTGCAGACTTTCTTTATCGGCAGTAGAGTAAACAGCAACAGTGCGAATACCCATCTCCTTACAGGTACGGATAATCCGCAAAGCAATTTCTCCACGATTGGCAATCAGAATTTTCTTGAACATACTTTCTATTGGGTATAGGCATCACCGTTATTAAGCGGACACCTTTACTTCTTTAAACCCATGAGCGAACTCACGAGTGTGTTCTTGATTAATTTTTATTTCCTGCTGGGACTTCGTCGGAAATGTATTGACGAAACGATCAGCGTTGTGGTTAAATCAGGAAGGATCAACCAGGAACAACGGAGTATCGTATTCAACAGGTTTTGAGTTATCCACCAGAATTTTTACTACACGGCCAGACACCTCTGATTCAATTTCATTGAACAACTTCATTGCTTCGATGATACAAAGAACCTGCCCGGGTTTAATTTCATCTCCTACATTAACGAAGATTGGTTTGTCTGGACCTGCAGCGCGATAGAAAGTACCGATCATTGGACTTTTTACGGTTATGTACTTAGCTTCATCTGCAGAAGCAGCAGGAGCAGCAGCCGGAGCGGCAGGTGCAGCAGCAGCAGGCGCAGCAGCAACAGGAGCAGGTGCTACAGCAATAGGCTGCATCACCGGAGCAGGCGCTACCATTGTATGCACTACCTGTTCTGATTTAGGTGGATTATTCTTGATGGTGATTTTCATGTCCTTCAGCTCCAGGTTCACTTCACTTACCCCGGCTTTAGCTACGAACTTGATCAGCTCTTCGATTTCCTTTTTATTCATAAGGATGGTTGATTTTGAATGGCTAAAAGTAGTTTAAAAATCGAATCCTTCGAAAAAAAAATTAGCTGGTTTTTGAAGAAAATTTGTCGTTTTCACTTGATTTTAGGTGAAAAAACCTGCTTTTTTATTAAAAACGACTGAAAATCACGAAAAATCAAAAAAATGAAGATGAAATAGAAATTCCATAAAAAAACTGAGAAAGAGTAAAAAAAGAAGGCCCGGATTTTCATCCGAGCCTTCCATATAGATTTCAGAAGAAATTAGTTCTTCACGAATTTCATTGAAACGCGACCTTCAGCAGAAGTAGCAGTCAGGTTGTACATTCCAGAAGCAAGTGCACTTACATTCCAGAACATTTTGCTTTCACCTTTAGCAACTGTACCAAGATCCTGGCTCATGATTAATTTACCGAACATATCAGTTACAGTGATCATTACATCGCTGTTCTTCTCTAACTGAAGAGCAAGGTTGATATTATCATTTGTAGCAGTTGGGTAAACATAAGAACCGGAAAGGATATTGTTAGGCTCTTCGATAGAAGTAGTAGTAGTAACAGGGATACGAACTGAATTCAGTACAAGACCTGAACCTGCATCGATAACAACACCTGCAACAAACAATTGACCTTTATCCCATGCAGCACCAGCAGTACCAGTGAAAGAATAAGTGTAAGGAGTACCTGAAACAACAGAACCAGGGATACTTCCTGACTGACCACTGAAAGTTCCAAGCAACAAACGGTTAACGAAGTTGTAGTTCATAGAAGCAGCAGGAACCGAAGTACCAAAGTTCTCAAAACCACCCATTGGACCATTTGCATTGTTTCCATAAGAATTTGACTGATTGTAAGCAGCAGTAGTACCAGTTACGCTGTCTTCAGCAACAACCGCCATGAAACGGAAGTCACCAGACATATTCATAGTGAAGTTTGCATTCAATTCGATATTGATTGCATTGTTGTTAGTGTTTACTGTAGCAGTACCACCAACTACAACCATTGGAGCATTAGGAACTACATCAAGGAATGCAGCTTCGAGTTCAGATGGATCGATTTCAACATCACGGTCTGGAACGCAGCTTGGGTAACCACCGATCAAACCACCAAGACCCTGGTCATAAGCAGTAACAACCATTGGATCTGCATTGTGTACAGCGATACCAACGAATTTATCTCCATAAGTATCGTGCATGTAATCCATGAACACAGCACCACGTGGGCACCACTGACACCATGTACCTGTTGCTTCTTCAGCGAAGAAGTTACGATCAGGATGTGCAGTAACACCTTCACAAGCGAATGAAGAAGAGTTGTTAGCAGTGCTCAATTCAGAAGCACCATTGTTCACATTGCTGATAGTAGCAGTGATAGTTTGTGAACCGGCAAGCGTGTTGTAAGGAACAGTTGCAGTCAATGTGTAAGAAGCAAGTGGTGCAATGCTAACACCTGTCACAGACTGGTTATAAGTGTTAGTACCGTCAGTCCATGAATAATCGAAAGAAGTGATCGTAGTAGTACCGTTATTAGTCAGGATAGTCTGAACGCTCAATGGTAAACCGGTAAGGTATTTAGCATATTCAGTGAACACAGGACGTGGGTCATTTTTACCAACGATTGTGCTTGATACAGCTAAGTCAGTACCTGCAGTAGGCTGATAGATGTTTACATCATCGATAGCCATACCGTACAACCAACCACCACCATCATCATATTTGAAACCAATTTTCACATTGTTATTTCCTGCATAAGCAGAAAGGTCACAATAGTTAGCCTGCCATCCGTTAGCTGTATTACCTGCAATAGTTAATACATCAGTCCAGGTAACACCACCATCAGTAGAAGCAACAATCTTCGCTTCTTCAGAGATACCCTGATAAGACAGGTTGAAATAATACGCTTCATAGCTCATGAACACGTTTGTGTAAGTGCTCAAGTCTAAAGTTGGTGTGATAAGGATATCATTGCTCTTATCGCAATTGCAATCGTCATCGTTTGTACCAGCCATCAATGTATGCGCAACAATTGGGAAAGATGTTGTTTGAAGCGCTGTGTTGGCACCGAAATTCCAACCACCATCAGTAGCGTTGGTAACGATTGTCCAGTTAGTTGGAAGTGCTCCAGTCTGGAAGTCTTCCGAAAGGATTTGTGCATTCGCAAGGCCAAATGACGCTCCTGCAAACAGCAAACTGAGTAATAGTTTTTTCATTGAGTTTTGATTGTGATTTTAGTTGTCCAAATATAGGTGTTTCCATCACAAACTTAGCAAAAAAAAGTGCCTGAATTCAGGGAGAATTGTAAAAAAACGAATGCAATTGATAAAATCTTCCCTGAAAAAGACCCCATTACATCTAGTACAAGGCCACATCAACCAGATTTTTGCATTTATCGGGTGATTTCTTGGATTCCGAAAAGTTTTGTGGAAGTATCATCCCAAAAAAAGAAGGAGTAACGCTTTCATTGACGCTACTCCTTCTTCAAGTATTTATCGGATAATGGCTGCTCAATAAGCCCATTTTACCCAGATCGCTCCCCAGGTAAATCCGCCGCCAAATGCTGCGATGATAATATTATCTCCTTTTTTGAACTTTTTCTCCCACTCCCATAAGCAAAGGGGAATAGTACCGTTGGTAGTATTACCGTACCGATCAATATTCAATGTTACTTTTTCATCTGGGAGACCCATCCGTTTAGCAGTAGCATCAATAATCCGTTTGTTAGCCTGATGCGGTATCAACCAGGAAATATCTTCTGATTTCAGGTTATTCTTTTCCATGATCTCCGCACTCACATCGGCCATTTTTGTAACTGCGAATTTGAAAACGGTCTGACCTTCCTGATAAACAAAATGCTCTTTCGCAGCAACTGTTTCCAGTGTAGCCGGCTTAACACTACCACCCGCTTTTTGATGAAGAAACGCTCTTCCGGCACCATCCACTCTCAGAATAGAGTCCATGATACCATTTCCTTCTTCATTCGGCTCTAACAGTACTGCACCCCCGCCATCTCCAAAAATCACGCAGGTAGCACGATCAGTATAATCAATAATACTCGACATTTTATCTACTCCAACCACCAGCACCTTTTTATGTGTACCGGTTTCGATAAATTTAGTAGCAGTAGCGAGTGCGAAAATAAAACCTGAACACGCAGCATTTACATCATATCCCCAGGCATTCACTGCCCCGATTTTATCAGCAATAATATTCGCCGTAGCAGGAAACTGCATATCAGGAGTAGTCGTAGCACAAATAATCATCTCGATCTCCTCGGCACCGATTCCTCTTTTCTTCAGCAATGGCAAAATCGCCTGAACTGCCATATCTGAACTTCCCAGACCTTCACCCTTCAGGATATGTCGCTCCTTGATACCGGTACGTGTTTCGATCCACTCTTCATTCGTATCTACCAATTTGGTGAGATCCGAGTTGGTCAACAAATCCGGTGGAACCCATGCGTTGACTGCTGTAATCGCCGCTCTTACTTTGCCCATCTTAGTTCGTGATACTTTCGTGAACAGCCTGCGCAATTTTTTCGGTAAGTCCGGCTGCAGTGACCTTCCTGGTAATATGAATCATGTTCTTGATTGCACGTGCATTTGAAATACCGTGCGCAATAATTACCGGACCATTCACACCTAACACCGGCGTACCTCCGTAATTCTCAAAATTGAACCGATCGAAATATTCGTCTTTGATTTTGCGGCG
>JBIIRF010000398.1:0-2636 GCA_044341715.1 Bacteroidia bacterium
AGCTTTACGCGGTTTTCGGATATGGATACTGTTAGTGCTCTCCGCACTCGGCCTCATTTCTTTCAGGAGCGTAGATGATAATTATTTCGAGTTATCGCGCAACCTCGACATTTTCACAACAGTACTTCGTGAGCTCTCTGTTTATTATGTTGATCCGGCAGATCCGAAGCAACTGGTAGAAGAAGGAATTCACAGCATGCTGGAGAGCCTCGATCCCTACACACAGTTTATTCCGGAAGAGGAAGCAGAAGATTATCGCTTCATGACTACCGGCCAATACGGCGGCATTGGTGCTCTCATCGGTCAGCGAGGCGAAGAAGTCATCATCACCGATCCATACGCCGGATTTCCTGCCCAGAAAGGCGGATTACAGGCCGGAGATATCATACGTGCCATTGACGGGAAAGCCATCAAAGGAAAAAAATACGATGAAGTCAGTCGTATGCTCAAGGGTCAACCCAATACACCCATCAGTATAACGGTAGAGCGTATGGGAGAATCACAACCACTCGTCCGCAACCTGGTACGCGAAGAGATCAGCATTCCCAACGTTCCGTATTACGGCATGATTGATCAGCAACAGGGATATATCCGCTTAGGCAGTTTCACCGATGATGCCGCCAAAGAAGTGAAAGCAGCGATGGAAGATCTCGTGCAGAAAAAAGGCGCCAAAGGAGTGATACTTGATCTGCGTGGAAATCCGGGAGGCTTACTCAACGAAGCAGTAGATATTGTCAACGTTTTCATCGACAAAGGACAAGAAGTCGTCAGCACCAGAGGGAAAATCAAAGAATGGGATAAAATTTACCGTTCACAACATACAGCCACTGATAACAAAACACCGGTGGTAGTTCTCGTCAACAGCGGATCTGCATCGGCTTCAGAAATTGTAAGCGGAGCATTGCAGGATCTCGACCGTGCTGTCATCGTCGGACAACGTACTTTCGGCAAAGGACTTGTGCAAACCACACGACCACTGACCTACAATGCACAGTTGAAGATTACTACAGCAAAATATTATATTCCCAGCGGACGATGCATTCAGGCACTTGATTACACGCATCGCAATCCTGACGGCAGTGTAGGAAAAGTACCGGATTCACTCATCTCCAGTTTCAAAACAAAGAACGGAAGAGTAGTATATGATGGTGGTGGTATCACTCCTGATTATGCACTTGAACCGCAACTCCTCAGCAGCATTTCGCAGGCGCTGATCAACAATTACATTCTCTTCGATTACGCCACGCAATACAAAATCACACACCTCACCATTGCCTCTGCAAAGGATTTTCAATTGAGCGATGCGGAATACGAAGACTTTATAAAATGGCAAGCTGATAAAAAGTACGACTACATCACCGACAGCGAAAAGAAACTCGAAGAACTCCGTGAGAAAGCAGAAAAAGAAAAATACTTCGAGCACATCAAAGCTGAATATGAAGCTGTAAAAAAACTTCTCGTACACGATAAAGCTACCGACCTCCGGATCAACAAAGAAGAAGTTCGGGAGATGCTCGAAAACGAAATCGTATCGCGCTACTATTACCAAAACGGCCGATTGGAAACCAGCTTCGACACAGATCCAGACGTACAAGCCGCACTTAAAGCACTACGTGATCCATCTGTTTACCAGCAGATGATGAACCGGCAATACAAACCCTGATCTTTTTTTCAACCTGCACAATGCAAGGGAAAGTCCTTCGTTGCCCTATTACCTAACCATTCCACTATTTGGTGAACAGTACCTTCGTTCGGAAATTTGGAGCCGGCGGTTTCTTCGTCGGAGTACTGCTAACAGCTGTATCACTGCCGCTATGGAATCTGGGAATGAGTCTGGGCCAGTTTATCATGGCCGGGGGCTGGCTGATTGCGGGTAACCTTTCCGGGCGATTACGTAACGCTGTACAACAACCTGTATTTTTCCTGCTCATTGGTCTCTATCTCCTCCACCTTACAGGACTCTGCAACACCGAGGACATGAGATATGCCACCAAGGATCTCCGTGTAAAACTTCCGTTATTACTCATGCCTTTGCTGCTCATTGCCGGACCAACACTAACGGCCAGGCAGTACCGAATAACACTCGCAGCCGTCTTAACAGGAGTACTCATCAGTAGCGGAGTAGGTTACGCCACTTTCATGGGCTGGACAGGAAAAACGATACAAAACTACCGCGACATCAGCCTGTTTATTTCCCATATCCGACTTAGTCTGCTAATTGATTTTTGCCTTGTCATCTGCTGTCTTGCATTCCTGCGGGAAGAGAGTAAGTTGCTCCGCGTCGTTTGCATCGCCACGATGATCTGGCTCGGCGGATTTCTGATTCTTCTGCAGAGTGTCACCGGACTCGCCATACTTTTGATACTCATCTGGCTCGGCTTACTCCTGCTTGTGAAAAAAGCCAAACACATTATCGTAAAAATCACTGCAGGAATTGCAGCCCTTGCCATTGTAGTTGTGCTATGGCAGACCTACCATTTCCTATTTATACAATCGATAGAACCGGTCAATATTTCTCTAGAGGAATTACCACCAACCACCCGACTCGGAAATAAATACTCACACAACACCATCCGGCAGGATATTGAACAAGGCCGACTTGTATGGATTCAATACCACGAACTGGAGATGGACTC
>JBIIRF010000062.1:0-8943 GCA_044341715.1 Bacteroidia bacterium
GTAAATGGAGCACAGACCTGCGTAGAGATTAGCAATGCGATTCTGGTAACAGTAAACAATATGGATGCGGGTGTAATTGCCGGCAACCAGACCATCTGCGAAGGTGGTGATCCTGTTGCCTTCACCAGTCCGACGGCTGCTACAGGTGATGGAGCTATTACCTATCGTTGGGAAAGTTCGGTAAGTCCGTTTTCGAGTTGGGCAGCGATTGCAGGAGCTAGTTCTGTAACATATGACGCTCCATCAGGGCTCGGCCAAACTACCAGATATCGTCGTGTAGCAATATCCACCTTGAATGGAGTTGCTTGCGAAGCCATCACTAATTTGATTACTGTCACTATCGATTCTATCCCCACGGTTGCTAATGCAGGAGCTGATATTATTCAGTGTAATGTTGCCGACTTCCTGTTGAATGGCAATAATCCTTCAATCGGAATTGGTCAATGGTCGCAAATAAGCGGTGATGCTGTATCAATTGTAACCGCTGCAGCCTATAACAGTGCTGCAAATGGTTTAGTTGCCGGTGGAATTGCCACGTTGAGATGGACTATCTCGAATGGTGTTTGTCCTGCTTCCACTGATGATGTAGTCTTGATTAATAATCAGACACCAAATGCAGGTGCTATCAATGGTGTTTCTGTAGAATGTCTGGCGGCATCAACAACAACCAGAACCTATTCTGTTGCCAGCCTGGGCGGTAATACAACTTATGCATGGTCGTTCCCCGCTGGCTTTACGATCACATCCGGTCAGGGTACAAATTCCGTGAATGTTTCTATTTCCAATGTTGCTATTGGTAATGGAATTACCGGTGACATCTGTATAACTGCTAGCAATAGTAGTTGTGGTAGCGGTGTAGCAAGCTGTAAGGCAGTTGAATTGCAAAGTGCAGCTCCGGTAACACCGAACAGTATCTCGGGACCTTCAAAAATTTGTCCTCAGGAATCAGGTACGTATTCAATTTCACTGGTTAATCGTGCAACGTCCTACTCATGGGTGCTGCCAACAGGGATGACGCAATCATCGGGTGGTAATTCAAATATCATTACTGCATCAGTCGGAGCTGGATTTGTTAACTCAGGAAATTTGATTGTTACTTCATCGAATATCTGCGGTACAAGCGGTCAAAGGATTAAGCTAATCGGTCAGAAGTTACCACTTGCACCATCACCCATCACAGGGTTGTCAACAGGTTTATGTAATCAGCAAGGAATTGTTTATACTATAACCGGTGCAGTCAATGCAACCTCTTATCAATGGACGATTCCAAATGGAGCTACTATTGTTTCCGCAGCCAACGGTTCAAGTATAACAGTTGACTTCGGCACGGTTTCAGGCTCAGTTACTGTTCAAGGGATAAATACCTGCGGTTCGGGTAGTACACGCAGTTTGTCCTTGGTAACTGCACCGGGACGTCCAGCTTCAATACTTGGAAGCACTTCTGTTTGTGCGAATGCTACTGAAAGTTATACGGCAGCTACAGCCAATGGTGCAGCAAGTTATAACTGGCTAGTTCCGAGTGGCGCTGTAAATCAATCCGGCAATTCAAAAACTATATCAGTATTGTACGGTGGTATTCCGGCAAGTGGACAGATAATCACTGTATCAGCCACTAATGCTTGTGGAACATCTGCTGCAAGGTCGCTTACAAATATCACAATTAACTCTTGTGCTAATAACCGCGATCAGGCAGAGTTAGATGGCTTCTTTGCAGTTCTTTATCCAAACCCTATGCAGGGAAGTGGTATGTTGCAGATCAATACTGAAAAAGATGAGCAGATCAGTTTGCGTCTCACTGATATTTCAGGTCGACAGATATCTGAGCGTACGCTGCAGGTACTTGCCGGTCAGTCATCACATGAGATTTATATTGAAGGGTATCAACCGGGAATATACCTGTTGACCATTCAATCCTCATCATTTAGTAAAACTATACGGATAATCGCTGAATAATTCAGATTTTCATATAGTTCGCAAGATAAGAGGCTGTCAAAAAAAGGCAGCCTCTTTCTTTTTCGTATTCATTTACTTTCATGCTCATTACTATGACTTTATACCGTAGAAAAGTTTCCCAAAATTTAGTTAAAAACTCATTAAAAAGTCACTTTTGAAAACGTTGCTTAAACAAAGTTGAGTTCTATGAAAGTTGAAATCGAGATTGGTAGCCATTTGCAAAATCTCCGGAATTAACGAATAAGGTTTCAAATTATGTTTTGAATTAGAAAATTGAAAGCGCGTTTGGTGACGAGCACTATTTATCAAATCACTCACAACATACATTAAAGGCAAAGTAAACATGCGACATGGAAATAAAGCCCAAAATGGAAATGAAGCTATCAATACAGGATCCTATTGAAGAATCTATTTGGGAGTTTGCGAATAAACTAGGTGTTACATTAGAATTTGCCGAGTATAAGCATGTGGTGCTGAGTTTAACATTCCTGAAATTCAGCAGCGATAAGTTTGAGGAACGCACCCAGGAGTTAAAAGAAGAAGGTAAAGACAAATAGCTCGAGAACAAAGCAACAGAAGATCAGCTATTCTATGCGATGAAAAATATGTTATACATTCTTTAGGAAGCTCGATGGATCTATTTTATTCAAAAATCAAAGCTGAATGATATCGCACTGAAAATAGACACAGCTCATCTTACGATTAAAAAAACAATCCGTTTCTTAAGGGGGCTTTAAAGGACAATTACTTTTCTCGCTGGAATATGGATATGAGGAAACTCTCCGCTTTGCTCGATACCATCGAAAAGATTGATACGCTTAAGGACAAAGACAACATCGAAAAATCAGGGCGCCCGGCAGTAGAGACCTTTCAGCATAGACTGCTTCAATGTCACACTGCCGGACTACGGGATTATCGAGAGGTGCAGCCCTGCAGCGTGATTTCGCAGAAATCTCTGCTGTGGGATACAGCCCTGCAGCGTGATTTCGAAGAAATCTCTGCTGCAGGGGGGATTATCAGGAGGTGCGACCCGAGGCGGGTCTTACTCCTGATGATCCCTTGGGGGGTAGCTAAACCAAACAAAGCCAACATCGAAAAAATCAGGGCGGGGCCCTGTTTTTTATTTAAAGATTTTTTTTGCTCAAGCGAGCTTGGCAAAAAAAACCTTTAAATAAAAAATGCTCCTTGCGGAGCAATTTTTCGATGTTGGCTTTGTTTGGTTTGCGGAGAGGGAGGGATTCGAACCCTCGGTACCTTGCGGTACACACGCTTTCCAAGCGTGCTCGATCGGCCACTCTGACACCTCTCCGGGAAACGGAGTGCGAATTTACGATTTATATCAATTCACGACTCCGGATGGTGAATTATCCGATAAAGGTGTATGATGCGACTTTGCATAAAACTTTCATTTTCTACTGTATATCAGCGAATTACCCTCGTCCGTTGATGGTTTGGCGGGTTGGGAGTTCTTCGGAAATATTCCATTCATTATGAATATATTTGCCATAACCACGCTAAAACAAAATGAAAAAAACATCTATCCTTCCTTTCTTCCTTTTCGGCCTGTTCTTCCTGGCCGGGGGACTCCAATCTCAGGCTCAAACGTACAATTATTTGCCTGATTCTACCTTCGATCAAAATGGATTGAAGAGCTTCATCTTCTTCAATAATATCAACCGCGCTTTCGGATGCGCTCTGCAACCGGATGAAAAGCTAATCATGACCGGTCTGAGTAAAAACCCGAATACAGGCAGTTTTGAGCTTTGTGTTTGTCGTTTACACGTTAACGGTGAATTTGATTCAACCTTTAGTGGCGATGGCCGCGTTTATGTTTCGATGGGTAACCAGGGCTCTATCGGGGGTCTTACTCCGAAAATTAAGTTGCAGCAAGATGGTAAACTCGTGATCGTAAATTCCGGACGCGCTCCTGGTGGTGGTAGTCAGGATATGATGATTTGTCGTATCGATTCTACAGGTGTGCTGGATGCTACATTCAATACTACCGGCGTTCTTTGGGTGGATATGACCGGCGCGAATACGCAACCGGATGCGGCGAATGCTGTCGATATCGATGCAAGTGGAAATATATGGGCTGCTGGTGTGACTCGTACAGGTAGTACTCCGCTGGATAATGATTTCGCGGTGGTGAAAGTTCTGCCGAATGGAACGCTTGACCCAAGCTTCGATACAGACGGTAAAAAACTCTTTAACCCTTCCGGTTTTGATGAATTCTCGCGCGGTATTAAGGTGCAGACAGATGGTAAAATTGTTGTGGGCGGGACAGCAGGTAGCAATATGTACCTGATTCGTTTCGATTCGACTGGTGTGCTGGATCCTACTTTTAATACGACCGGTACAGTGAATATTCAATTCCAGTCGTCATCTGAAATGGGTGCTATGAGCATCGATAACAATGGCAGGATTGTGGTAGCAGGGAAACTGATCACGAGCAATAGCAATGTGGCAACTGCGCGTTATCTCCCTACCGGATTGTTTGATCCGACGTATGGTTTCAATGGAAAATTCTTCTACAATATCGGTAACTCTGCTTCTGTTATCAACGATATCCATATCGGCGCGAATAATAAAATTACACTCGGTGGATTTGTTCGCGACTCTGCTCAACTGAATAATTTTATCGCTACTCGTGTTGATACAAATGGTACACTCGATTTAACGTTTAATGGTTTCGGTGTTGTTTCGCAGGCAGTGATTCCGGGTGCGGTGGAAGAGGAAGGTAACGGTCTTGCTGTATTTGCAGATGATCGTATCATGGTGACCGGAACGATCGTTTACAGCTCTGCGATCAATGAAGATATTGGTGTTTTCCGTGTGAAGCCGGTGTTGGTTACCGGATTGCAAAATCCCCTCGCTGAAACCAGTATCCGCGTTTATCCAAATCCATTCACTGCTTCATTGCGTGTGATTGCTAAATCTGATACGCCTGCTGAAATCCTGGATATTACCGGTAAATTAATTCGCTCAGTGATGCTGGTGGCGGGTATCAATGATATCGATGGTTCCGATCTTCAACGGGGCATGTACTTATTGCGTGTGCCGGGCGAACGTGGATTGCAGATCGTGAAGCACTAAACCCTTCTCAGTGGCGGCTGTCTCCGCGTAGTTAACTCCCGGTATTGATTTCCTGCTTTGCAAGGACCTCAGTACCGGGATTTTTATTTTCTATTATTTATTGATTTTCAATCGTTATTCTCTGATCCTCTCTCATAACGCAGGTTCGTTACTGTAAAAACCCCATCTTTGACCTTCTCTAAGTACGCTTATGACTCCCCCACTCCATATTCCGGTTCAGCACAATACAAATAGTTTTCTTCCAAAAGTAGATTTCGCTCATCTCGAATTCGGCAAGTACATGGCCGATCATATGATGGTGTCGAAGTATGCTGATCAAACGTGGCAGCCTGGTGCAATTGTTCCGTATGGTCCGATTACGATGATGCCTACTGCGCTTGCATTGCATTATGGGCAGAGTGTTTTCGAGGGAATGAAGGCGTTTCGGATGAGTGATGGGAATATCTCCATCTTCCGTATTCAGAAACATTACGATCGTCTGGCCCGTACGCTTACAAGAATGTGTATGCCGGTGATGCCGTATGAACTTTTTGAGGAAGGGCTGAAGCAACTCGTAACAGTAGATCAGGCGTGGGTGCCTTCTACAGAGGGTAGCTCGCTGTATATTCGTCCGCTGGTGTTTGCTACGGAGGATCGTTTCGGTGTTAAAATTTCAGACGAGTATTCGTTCATTATCATGACGGGTCCTGTTCCGCCGTTTTATCCGAAGCCGCTGCGTGTAAAAATTGAGGATCGCTATAGCCGTGCTGCGAAAGGTGGTACGGGTGCTGCTAAATGCGCCGGTAACTATGGCGGTGCTTTTTATGCAAGTAAAATTGCGAAGGAAGAAGGATTTGATCAGGTATTATGGACCGATCTCTCTGCTGATTTAAAGATTGAAGAGTCGGGTACGATGAATGCGTTTTTCCTGATTGATGATACACTGGTTACGCCGCCTGTTTCAGAGACGATTCTCGAAGGTGTTACGCGTGATTCTATTCTGGCGATTTGTCGTCGCGATGGAATGAAGGTGGAAGAACGTCCGATTACTGCGGCGGAGTTAAAGGCTGCGTTTTCTGCGGGTAAACTGCACGAGGCTTTTGGTTCCGGTACTGCTGCGGTGACTGCTGCGATCTCTACGATCGGACTCAAAGGCGAATTGATGGAACTTCCTCCCTACTGTGCGGATAGTCTTTGTATGCAGTTGCAACAGAAGATGACAGCTATCAAGCAAGGCGATGCTCCCGATACGTTCGGTTGGAATACAGTGATTTCAATCTAATACCCCTTTAGGTCAGAACAGGTCTTGACGATTCTAAGCCCCATATCACTTGCTATAATAGGTGAACGAAATACTCCTTGCTATAATTTAACAAACCTGACATTATGTACTTCTCCATTTTCATCAGAGACGCAAAGTAAATAGACACCTTGCATTAATTCCTCTACTCCAATTTCTGTAACATCTAAGTTTATAACAGAATTTACGCTTACCGTTTTACCTTCAGCGGAAAAAATCCTCACGCTACGAATTGTACTATTGTTAGATAATTTAATAAACAATTTTTCACTTACGGGATTCGGGTACACATAGAGATAATCACTTTGAATGGGGAATTCAGCAATAAATGTAGTACTTGGGTTAGGAGCGTCCGCACCAATATCAACAGGAGTAAATAAACTTCGCACCTCATTGTCAATATCAAAAACAACAGCTGACTCAAATATACCGGCAGCATCAGCAATTGTGGGAAGATTAAGATGAAGGTCAGATGTCAAATAATTACCTAGCGGATTCTTAAAATTAGGGTTACCAGACAATGAATTCAAATCCAACCCACTATTTGCCCTCCACGATATCAAATTTGCACTAAGCGGCGTTACAATACTGTTAAAGGCGCCAAGAAAATTCTGTGAGCTGCCTACATTTTGATACAAATTAAAATTGCAATAGAGTTGGTTAAAGCTGGTAACACTATTATCGAATTTTATGCAATAGTGCCTGTAAAAATTTACAGCTTGCACAGTACGAAGATTCACAAGAATATTATTTGTAATTCGAGAAGAAGAATAATCTGAACCGTTGAGAATCAATGCGGCTGATTCTCCATCGCCTGAACCAGTTCCCAGATAAACTGAATTATGTGTTATCACCGATGAATCAAGTGGTACATTTATCCCATAAATTTCATTGGGCTGATTAATGACATTACCTGCTGTATCAACACCTAAACAGATCATGTTATTATTCACCTTATATTTCCCAAATGCAGGGGCACTGAACTCCGGATAAATATAAATACCTTTAATTGAAGCACCTGGAGGTTCACTATAAAAAGCGAAAACCTTATTCTTTGAAATTTCAATACCATTTGCATAATCAGCGAAAACTCCATTCACCGATGCACCAAACGTACCTTTTAACCGACAGTTGTACATGGTATTTTCTGAAATCAATGTTCCGGGACTACAACTTACCGAACTTATACACACGATCACCGGTATATTTGTTCCAGGGACAGGTGCTTGAGAAAGGATATCCCTGATAATATTATTTGTCACCTGAGGCTTCCCGCCTCTCAGGCTTATTCCCAATACCTGACCATTCAAATGAGTAATGGTATTTCCGGAAATAATATTGGCGATCGGAATTGTTGTAGCAAACGAAGTACCATCGATTTCAACATCAATTCCACGAGTTGAATATTCACCCATCCATACCGTAGACTCTAAACTATTTTCTAATACCGGACTACCAATCTGATTATTCCGGATAGTCAAATGACCGGTATATTGTTTTTCGACATAAATCGCTCTAAGCATCGTTTCCAAATAATTATTTTGGCCTGCAATGCTCTTTATTCCTCCGATACTATTATTCTGAACAATAACAGAATCAATATTACCAAACTGGGAATTACATAGAATGTGAATACCTGTCAGCATCGGAGTAGTCAGATAAAATGACTCACTGGTTATATTTTCATTATCTGTTAAACTTCCAATAGTATTTCCAATAATATCCCCACATTTAACCTTACCCGCGCGAATCTGAATTCCTGAAAACTGCGTGAAACCGATATTATTATACCACTTCATATTCGCTATAGTATTACCGTCGATAGTGCTATAGGATTGATTTCCGACTGCTAACGAAATTCCCAGGTAATTATTATTAATAATTACAGGATTGCCCTGACAATTTGGAGAATCGCCCCCGATATAATTCCCGATTACATTATACCCGGAAGACGTCGTATCGTCAATAAGGATCGCTATAGAATTCGAAATCTGATTTGAATGAAAAAAACTATTTGAATCAACCATCCATTCGCCGTTGTTACCTGCAATATTGATTCCAAGCCCACCTGGATAATTTTTAAATTGACAATTTGAAACACGATTGTTGTTGTTCTTTTTATTCACTCCTCCGGTTGACTGTATCCCCTTAGAAGACCAGCCTCCAAAATATTCCCCGATTAAACAATGGGAAATCAGATTAAATCTATTGCCATTTGAAACAGTTAGTAGCGGAGAACTTCCAAAAGTAATTACATATGCACCGGCACTTCCAACAGTTGTATACGTAACAGTATTATAAGACGCATCATTGTTAAACAAAATAGCTCCATTAGGTGAAGCGGATGTTATGGAAAGCTCCGAAACAGTGCCAGTTCCACCAGGTCGTCCGTCGATGGTAATATATCGTGCCTGATTCAATGAAACAGCTACAAATGGACTGGCACTATGAATGGATAATCCGCTTGCTCCTACCTCAGGGCGCAACGTGATCGTATTTGTGGCTGAAACGCATGGTATATTAGTAAAATTAAGCGGAAAAGTCTCTCCATTCGAATTATAGTTCACATTGAGCTCCAATATAACGGAACTTGCAATACCGTTAGTGGAAAGCGCAGT
>JBIIRF010000399.1:0-2624 GCA_044341715.1 Bacteroidia bacterium
GTATAACCAGTGCGCATCCTTATCCTCACCCAATATTATCCTCCTGAAACGGGAGCTCCGCAAAACAGGCTGAGCGGATTGGCGCGTGAATTGAAAGCAGCAGGACATCATCCTGTGATTCTCACTGCCATGCCCAACTATCCGGCAATGGAAATTCATGCGGCATACAAAGGGAAAAAATGGGTCAGGGAAGAAATGGACGGAATAGATGTCTATCGGTCGTGGATCTACGTAAGTAAAAACCGCTCCATCATTTCCCGTCTCCTCAACTATTTTTCCTTCACTTTTTCTACCATGTGGTATCATCCTCGCATCAATGAAGAGTTTGATGCTGTTTTATGTGAATCTCCACCGCTGTTTTTAGGAATCAGTGCATGGTGGATTTCGAAGAGAAGGAATGCAAACATGATCTTCAATGTATCGGATTTATGGCCTGAATCGGCAGAAAAGCTGGGGGTCATCACCAACCGGTTTTTCTTGAATATGGCAACAAGGCTGGAAGAATTCCTCTATCGGAAATCGTTCCTCATTACAGGCCAAACCAAAGGCATTGTAAAAGATATACAGCATCGCTTTCCTGCAAAAAAAGTGCATTGGTTACCAAACGGAGTCGATGATTCCATTTTTTCTGCTCAGCCGAATAGCAACTGGCGAAAAGACAATGGTTACTCAGAAAATGAGTTTCTTATTTTGTACGCAGGAATTATCGGACTTGCACAAGGACTCGATATTATTCTGGATGCTGCAAAACAACTACCGGCATCAACCAACATACGTTTCCTTTTACTTGGAGAAGGACCGGAAAAAGAACGATTGCAACAACGCATGGCAAATGAGAAAATTCCTCATGTACATTTCCTGCCATTAGTTTCCCGCAAAGAGATACCAGCGATCGTTTCATCCATTGATGCGGCTGTTATTCCATTAAAGAAGATGGATCTTTTTCTCGGTGCAATCCCATCCAAGATATTTGAGAACCTCGCATTGAAAAAACCAATTCTTCTGGCAGTAGATGGCGAAGCAAGAGAGTTGTTCATTGAACAGGGTAAATGCGGATTATATATCGAACCTGAAAGCGATCAGCAACTGGCAACAGCGGCAATACAACTTGCAGAAAACCCCGAATTATGTAAAACATTAGGAGAAAACGGGTTTGCCTATGTCCGTTCACATTTCATGCGCAGCAATATCACGCAGCAATTTATTCAGTCGTACGAAGAAACCGCTGCAAACTCCGCCACCAGATAAACTAAAACATGAAGCCGATTCAATCATCCGCATACACGAATAAGTGGGTCCTGCTTTCGGCCTTCTTCCTTCCTTTATGGCCGGTAGCTGCAATGATCATGTGGGGACTCACTGCCCTGACCCGTCTACTGGATAAAGAGGATCGGCGAACAATTCTTACCGGATTCAGGAGTAATAAACTATTGTGGGGACTTCCGATTTTTTACGGAATCCATATCCTCGGATTGTTTCACACCACCAATTTCAGTTATGCCGGACTTGATTTACAAACCAAACTCACCTTCCTCCTCTTGCCGTTCGTAATCGGAACACTGCAACTCCGGGGAAATGATTTACGCAATATCAAAATAGGATTTACTGCAGGATGTCTTCTTTCCTGTGCGATCATGCTGATTTACGCCATCTATCGATACACTACCACGCATCATACCAACTGGTTTTTTTATACAGATTACAGTTCCTTATTCATGCACCCGACTTACCTCACGATGTATTTAAGTGTGGCTGTCTATTTTGTATTGGAAAGATTACTACAGACAACAAACAGAACACAGGGGATAATTGTAGGAGCTGAATTATTGTTTCTGCTGGCTAATTCCATTCTGTTATCCGCCAGAACGGCATTGGCAACCACTCTGCTTCTCACCATTGTATTTGCCTTTATTGCCATCAGAGAGAAAAAATTCTCCGTCGCTGCCCGGACAGGATGGGTTATTGCGATCGGATGCAGTATACTTTTTTACGTCGGAATGAACAAAATCAACAACCGGTTTACACAGGTAGAAGAAGCCATTGTACAGCAAAGCGAACAGGCAACTGTCCATAACAGTACTACAGGACGAATCGAAATCTGGAAAGAGAGTCTGGTATTACTGCAGGATAACTGGATGATCGGAACCGGAACCGGCGATATTAAAGATGAATTGCTGAAATCCTATGCAGCACATCAATTCACCTACGGACTCGAAAGAAAACTGAATTCTCACAACCAATTCCTGCAAACATGGTTAGCGCTGGGAATAGCCGGACTCCTCTGTCTGGTTGCTCTTTTGCTGATCCCACTTATAAAAACACGAATCAGCACCGACAATGCATTCCTGTTTCTCGTTGGGATCATCACCCTTAACGCCATGACCGAATCAATCCTCGAAGTACAAAAAGGTGTATTTTTCCTCTCCTTTTTCTACTCATTAATGCTGAATCGAACCAACAAGAGCGACATTCCCAACTGAATCACTTAATTTTGAAAAAAAGTACGATGAGCCTACTCCCCTTCTCCCCGCCCCGCATTGACGATGAAATCATCCAGGAAGTAACGGCGGCCTTAAAGTCAGGATGGATCACCACCGGGCCCCGCACCAAGCAATTTGAAAAAG
>JBIIRF010000063.1:0-8922 GCA_044341715.1 Bacteroidia bacterium
CGGGCGATAACAACAAGGAACCATTCGCATAAACGGCACCACTGAACGGATCATTTTTTATCAACCGCGGACCATCCAGATCCACCCAATCAGCCCAGGGACTCAACTGCGCTGCCGCCATTGCACCACAGGTACTTTCCGACATACAACCCACCAACACCTTCAACCCCGACTTATTCGCCTGACGCACCATCGCCACAGCAGGTTCGAGTCCGCCCGCCTTCACCAGCTTCACATTCACACCATGACAAACCGATTGCAGGTCCAGAATATCCTGCACCGACTGAATAGACTCATCGAGAATAACAGGCAAGGGAGCTGATTTAAACAATGATTCGTATTGCGCCACCAGACTCACCGGCAGCGGTTGCTCCACAAACAAACAGCCCATCTCCTTCAATAACTTCATCCACTCAAGCGCCTCCTCCACCGACTTCCAGGCCTGATTCGCATCCACACAAAACAACGAATGACCAGAAGCAATAAAAGCCTCCAGCCGCTCGCGATCATTCGTACCACCCAGCTTCAGCTTAAACAATTTAAAATCATCCGCCGATTCCACCTTCGACTGCTGCACCTCCACACTACTGATGCCCAATGTGTATGAACACAAAACAGGAGCCGCATCCTGAATACCAAAAATACTTCGGACAGGCTTCCCCGTTAGTTTACCAAACAGATCATACATCGCAATATCCACGGCGGTCTTCAACGGCTTCGGCAAGAGATTACCCGGAAGATTCAACTTCGCCATTGTATCACGAATCGCATCACCCGACGACATCTCCGCAGGAAAATACGAATGAAAATCCTTCACCAGCGCCGCAGGATCATAGCCGAGATAAGGAGGAAGAGCAGCCTCTCCATAACCAAAAGTATCCATGAAAGAAGCCTGCACATAAATAGTATCTGTGGTACTCCGCACACCATGCGCAATACCAAACGGCTCACGAAATTCGAGTTGATAATGGAAGGCCCGCAGTTCCAGCTTTGTCATAGCCGCCAAAGATACAACATCCCAACATGCTTCCTGAAAGATATCTCCTCCAGATAGCACCACAGCGACAGCCGGATAAATTTCCTTACTTTTAGGGTCATAAACTTCCACACCATGCGCCATTTCCTCCTTCTACTCTTATTGATCTCCCGGCAGATCACCGCACAGGCACCGCTGCAGTTACAACTCAAAGAAATTGCCAGAGGATTCACTTCGCCTGTCGGACTGATAGATGCCGGTGATGAAAGTGGACGTTTATTCGTCATCGAACAAGGCGGAAAAGTAAAAATCATTCTTAACGGAACAGTCAATAAATCACCCTTCCTCGACATCAGCGACAAACTCGACGGACTCAACATCGCCTACTCGGAAAAGGGATTACTCGGCATGGCCTTCCATCCGGATTATCGCAACAACCGGAAATTTTATGTGTACTATTCTGCGCCCACCGACATCAGCGGCATGGATCACAAGAGCGTGATTGCCGAATACAAAACATCAACCACTGATCCCAATACAGCAATCGCAAGTAACGAACGTATCGTCATGGAAATACAACAACCGGAAAGCAACCACAACGGTGGACAACTCGCCTTCGGACCTGATGGATATTTATACATTGGCTTGGGAGATGGCGGAGGTGCAGGCGACAAACACGGCGACATCGGCAACGGACAAAACCCACGGACCTGGCTCGGAAAAATTTTACGCATCGACATCAACACCGACAAAGGATACAAAGTACCCGCTGATAATCCATACATACACTCCACTGTTTATCTCCCTGAAATCTGGGCAACTGGACTTCGCAATCCATGGCGATTCTCCTTCGACAAAGCCAGCGGAAAATTATTCTGCGCAGATGTAGGACAAAACAAATATGAAGAAATCAACATCATTGAAAAAGCGCATAACTACGGATGGAGAATCATGGAAGGCAACCATTGCTACGAACCCGCAAACGGCTGCGATCAGGAAAATCTCACCATGCCCATTGCAGAATACACTCACGAAGAAGGAGTCAGTGTAATTGGTGGTTACATGTACAGAGGCATGGAATTCCCCTCGCTGCATGGCCACTATATTTTCGGCGACTGGACCGGCAAAGTCTGGTACCTGAAATACGATGCAACTACACGCAAATGGAACCGCGGACCCGTACACACAAACGGAAAAAGCAACGAGGTAAACGGAAAAATCAATAGTTTTGGCAGCGACGAAAAAGGCAACATCTATATCGTAATCCAAAAACTTTTCGGACCAAAGAGTCCAACCGGCGTTATCTACAAACTCAGCTATTGAACGTGAATCTATTCCGCAAAGAACAAATCCCCTGGCTGCTGCTCTTCCTGCTACAGTTGGGATTTCTTATTTACGGCATACGTTCCGGACATACTTACACAGCAGACTCCACCGAATACCTGCACCAGGCAGAGAACATTTACCGCGAAGGCAGCACCTATTGCGGCGACCCCACCGTTGAACCACGCGAGCCTTCACTCTACTCACGACGACCACCCGGATATGGAACCTTCATTTTACTCAGCTCCTTCTTCCTGACCATTCCCTATCTCACATTATTCTTTCAATGTCTGCTTTCGGTATTCAATTTATACATCGGCTATAAGATTCTGCGATTCATTCGTCCCGAGATAAAACCCACCGGCCTCTACTTTGCAGCAGTACTCTTCGCCCCCTCGCAGTTCATTTACGCCGTACATTACATGAATGAAATTCCCTTTCAAACATGTCTGCTACTTGGCCTCTACTACCTTCTCCGCTTCGAGCAACACGACGGAAAGATCAGCGAACTCTACAAACACCATCTCTGCCTCATCGGTTGCTACTTAATCAAGCCGGTCGCCATGTTTCTCTGGATATTTTCCATCCTCCACGTCATCATCACCAAGAAAGAAACCAAAGCCACAGTAGAACTCTCACTGCTAAGCACCCTCCACTTGCTCATCGTCGGCGGCACCATGTGGTACAACTACTATCGGGTAGGCATAGCCGAATATTCCAGCATCGGACATAAACTCTTCATCAACTACAATCTCCCCGCCCTCCTCAACAACCTCTACGGACCAGAGCAAGCCGCACATATTGTTGACTCCCTCCAGACGGAAATGAGCACTGAATCTTATCCCATACAAGCCGCCATCGCCGACCAGTTTATCCGCGACGAGATAAGCAATCATCCTTTAAATTATTTCACTGTACATGTCAAAGGAATGCTCTTCTTCATCACCGATATAGGACGTTGGGACGTAGAACTCATGCGCAAAGGACGCGACTATGCCGAACAGCTTCCCTCGCTATCGAAAAAATACAAAGCCGGAGGATGGACAGCCATCGCAGACTACTTCCGCACCTGGAATCTGGTGTACCTGATTTATTTTTTACTCTCCATCATCACACTCGCATTAGTACTCGTGCTCTTCACCCAACAACTCCTCTTCAGCAAAACAAACCGACCCTTTCTCTACCTCACTGCCGGCCTCTGCCTTTACTTCGCCTTCCTCACCGGACCATCAGGATCTGCACGATTCAGAGTACCGGTATATCCATTGATCGTAGCAATAGCAGCAGGCGCCATTGCAGATTACCGGCGAAAAATTGCGCTTACAGAAACCAACCAGGAAACCGAATCAACACCGTGAACCGGCAGAACAGGAATTCGCCAACAAATTCTATTTTTGCACCATGACGCTTCAGGGAAAACGATTTCACCCGCTACTTCTCACCACACTCACGGCAGTATTGTTATGGGCAGCATGGCCTGCATCCGGCATTGCACCATTGCTCTTCATTGCGCTGGTACCGTTATTGATTTTTGAAGATCAGGCATTACAAGCACAACAGGAAGGACGCAAACCAAAATTTTTCCTCATCAGCTATCTCGGTTTTGTCATCTTCAATCTGCTCACCACCTGGTGGGTTTATTTTGCGAGTCCGTTCGGCATGGCAGGAGCTGTATTGGCCAATGCACTCCTCATGACCTTCACTTTTTGGTTCTTCCATCTCACCCGAAAAAACTTTGGCAACGGTATCGGCTATGTATCGCTGCCAGTTTACTGGATGGCCTTCGAACATTTTCACATGGACTGGGACCTCACCTGGCCCTGGCTCAATCTCGGCAATGGATTCGCTGCCTGGGCAGATATGGTGCAATGGTATGAATACACCGGCACACATGGAGGCACGTTGTGGATCTGGCTCAGCAATATTCTGCTCTTCAAATGGCTGTACGCAGCACCCGAACGCAACAAAAAACTACTCATCAGCTGGAGTGTACTCATCGCTGCACCCATCATTATTTCCTACAGCATATTGCAGAACTACAATGAAAAAATAAATCCCATTGAAGTTGTAGTTGTCCAACCAAACATCGACCCTTACAACGAAAAATTCAGCGGAAACAGTCGCGAACAACTCGAGAAAATTTTAAATCTCGCACAACCACTCATCACCCAGGAAACACGATTGGTTGTTTGTCCCGAAACAGCATTGCCCAACGGAATATGGGATGAAGAGCTGAATACTCATCCACAGATTGATCGCATACGACAATTCATCCAACCATTTCCACAAGTACGTTTCCTCACCGGACTCTCTTATTACTACTACTACAAACAAGGAGAACAACTCTCCCTCACTGCGCGCAAGTTAGAACGGCAAGATGGATACTTCGATGCGTACAATGCAGGCATGCAGCTCAGCAATAATCAACCAATACAACTGCATTACAAATCGAAGCTGGTACCAGGAGTAGAGAAGATGCCCTTCCCTGCTATATTCGGCTATCTCGAAAACTTCGCCATTGATCTGGGAGGAACAACAGGGAGTTTAGGCGTGAGTGAATTTCCTGCAGTATTTACAGGCGATAGTATCACAGCTGCACCAGTCATTTGCTACGAATCCATTTACGGAGATTATGTTGGAGAGTACGTACGCAGAGGAGCCAACATCATCTGCATCATGACCAACGATGGCTGGTGGAGCGACACACCCGGCTACCGGCAACATTGTCAGTATGCACGGCTGCGCGCCATTGAACACCGCCGATCCATTGCACGTTCTGCCAACACCGGCATCTCCTGCTTCATCGATCAGAAAGGACATATTGAGCAAGCCACGGGATGGTGGGTACCGGCAGCCATCAAAGCCAGACTCAACCTCAACAACGACCTCACTTTCTACGCCCAACATGGAGATCTGCTTGGCAAAACCTGTTTTCTTTCTGCAGGCTTCTTTTTGGGAATCACCCTATTAGCGTCGATCATGCGAAGGAAAAAAAAGTAAATCACCGGTTTCGGCTGTTTAGGTGTAATTTTGCAGTTCTCTTTTAAAAACACAGACCATGTCAATGTACGATGCGATAGTAATAGGATCAGGACCCGGAGGATATGTAGCAGCCATTCGTCTGGCGCAACTCGGTAAAAAAACGGCTATAGTTGAACGTTATAATTCACTCGGCGGAACATGTCTCAACGTAGGATGTATTCCCTCCAAGGCCTTACTCGATTCTTCCGAGCACTATCATCAGGCCGCGCATCAGTTTGAGACGCATGGCATCGGCATCAGCGGGTTGAAGCTGGATTTTAAAAAGATGATCGGACGCAAGGACAGTGTTGTATCGCAGACGGTAGATGGGATTCGTTTTTTAATGAAGAAAAATAAAATTGATGTGTACCACGGACACGGAAGTTTTGAAGATGCGCAAACGATACTTGTTACTAAGGATGATGGAACTACTACCACACTCAAAACTACTTACACCATCATTGCCACCGGTTCCAAGCCATCAACATTGAAAGGCGTAACGATTGACAAAAAAAGAATCATCACCTCCACGGAAGCATTGAGTCTGCCCGAAGTCCCAAAACATCTCCTCATCATAGGCGGAGGTGTTATCGGACTCGAACTCGGCTCTGTATATGCACGACTCGGTGCAAAAGTAAGTGTCATCGAATACCTCGACGGCATCATACCCACGATGGATAAAAGTCTGGGCAAGGAATTACAAAAAGTACTACAAAAACAAGGAATCGACTTTTACCTCCAGCATGCGGTATCCGAAGTCACTACAAAAGGCAACGAAGTAACACTCAAAGCCACCAGTGTAACAGATCAGAAAGAACTGGTATTAAAAGGCGATTACTGCCTCGTATCCGTAGGACGATCACCTTACACTGCATCCCTCGGACTCGAAAAAGCAGGCGTACAACTCGACGAACGGGGACGCATATCCGTCAATGACCATCTCGAAACAAGCACAAAAAATATTTTCGCCATTGGAGATGTAGTACGCGGAGCCATGCTCGCCCACAAAGCCGAAGAAGAAGGAGTACTCGTAGCCGAACAGATCGCAGGACAGAAGCCACACATCAACTACCTGCTCATACCCGGCGTAGTATATACATGGCCTGAGGTAGCAGCAGTAGGATACACCGAAGAACAACTCAAAGCCGACAACCGCAAGTACAAATCAGGCATGTTTCCCTTCAAAGCCAGCGGAAGAGCACGCGCCAGCATGGACCTCGATGGATTCATCAAAGTATTAGCTGATGCAGACACCGATGAAATACTCGGCGTACACATGATCGGACCACGTGTAGCAGACATGATAGCCGAAGCAGTTGTAGCCATGGAATACAGAGCCTCTGCAGAAGACATCTCCCGCATGAGCCACGCCCATCCCACCTTCACCGAATCGTTCAAAGAAGCCTGCCTCGCCGCTACCGGAAACAGAGCGCTACATATCTGAACATTAATTTTCGGGTAGGACGAATTTCAGAAAACGACAGACAATCGAATTCAGAAATAGCTGTATTTTAAGCAATTGCAGCTAATAGGGTTTGCACTATTTTAATATATCGTTTGAATGCCCTAACTTAGTATCGATAAAATCGAAACTACTTCTATGAAAAAATTACTACTGGTGATTGCCGGTATTGCTCTTGCATTCTCCTCATACGGACAAGCATGGAACTGGGCAAGTTCCGGAGGCGGACGCTCGAATTCAGATGGATTCACCGCCATCGACCGTGATGCCTCAGGAAACACCTATATCTGCGGAGAATTTGAAGGAACGAAAACATTTGGAGGCACCAGTTATACAGCTGTTGGATTTGCGGATGTATTCCTTTCCAAATTTAATTCCAGCGGTGCGCATCAATGGACCTTACAGATCAGCGGAACAACAGGAACCAGTGTTGTAGAAGCAGGTGGAGTTACTGTTGACGGAGCAGGAAACGTTTACCTTGCAGGAAACTTCAGCTTCACGGTATCATTGGGTGGCAACAGCTATACCAACGCAGCGGGAAACAACGATGGCTTTGTCGCGAAGTTTAGTCCAACCGGAGGATTCATCTGGGCAAAACATTTAGCAGGTAACGGAAACGAACGCATCACTACCATAAAAAACAACGGTACCAGTATTTACTTCGCCGGCAGTTATTCATCAGCGATCACTTTTGGCACTGTAAGTTTAGCAGCACCAACAGCGAGTTCTGACGATGCATTCCTCATCAAAATGGATTCAGCAGGAACAGCAGCCTGGGGAGTGAAAGGCGGAGGCGCAGGAGAAGACAGAGCATTTGGTCTCAGCGTTTCATCATCGATCATCTACTGGGCAGGATATTTCAATGCTGTAGCCAACTTTGGCGGAACCAATGTAACAGCAGGTGGTGGATCATCTGATATGTTCATTGTAAAACTTGATGCTGCCGGAACACAAGCCTGGGTAAAAGATTTCGGAGGCAACTTCGGAGAGCAGGTAAACAGTGTAAGCCAGGATATCTGGGGCAATGCACTTTGTCTGGGAAATTTTTATGGCACAGTCAGCTTCGGCACCGGAATGATTTTAACCGAATATTCGCCAGGTAATCCTGCAGGAAACGGAGATGCATTCATCTGCAAACTCGAAGGAAGCACCGGCACATGTCAATGGGTACGTCATATCCGCTGCACTGTAGCTGATAACAACGAAGTAGGCGCATCTATCAGTACCGATCCGGGTGGAAGTTCATACATCACCGGATCATTCAACGCCACCACTACATTCGCAAATGCTGCCAACCAATCGGGATCCACACTAACGGCGACGTCTAACCCCGGAAAGGATGTTTACGTTGCAAAATACAACATGAACGGAGGTTTATTGTGGGTAGTAAAACTCGGCGGAACCAGCAATGACTGGGGAAAAGCCATTGTATGGAATCCAAACGGTTTCTGCACTGTAGCAGGAAACTTCAGCGGAACAGTAACTGTAAGTACAGCTCCGGCAATTTCTATATCAGCAGCACCTGGATCGGCAAGTTTCTTCATCGCCAACTACAACGGACTCACCACAGGATTACAAACCATCAACAATACTTTATCTTTTGATGTATTCCCAAATCCTGCTGATGATATGATCCGCATCAACACTCCAGGAAATGAGGCTATCGAGAAAATTGAAATCTATTCAGTGAATGGAACATTGGTTTCTTCTGACAAGATCGGATTCAGTACCACTGAACTCAATTACAATATCGAACAGTTGACACCGGGGATGTATTTTGTGCATGTCACTACTGCTACTGAAACCGGCGTACGTAAGATTCAAATCAAGTAATTAACCAACCTCCTCCTGGGAGATTGATTGAAACGCCCGAGAGCATTCGCCTTGCGAACGCTCTCGGGCGTTTGATTTTCATGATAGGGATGATTCACGAGGTAGCCGCAAGTCTATCAGCAAGCTAATAGCCTTGCGGCTACTCGGGACCGGGATGAGATTGATGGATGTGATGAGATGAAGGGGATGGAGGGGATGAAGGAGATGAAGGGGATGGAGGGGATGGAGGGGATGAGTTGCTGTTAGCCATTCGCCAGCAGCCAGTAGCTAGCAGCCAGTAGCTAGCAGCCAGTAGCCAGTAGCTAGT
>JBIIRF010000400.1:0-2619 GCA_044341715.1 Bacteroidia bacterium
TGACCATCCGGCCTTTCACAGGCTGTAAAGAACAATACCCTTCCATCGGCAGAAATACTAGGCCCACCTTCGTTCAACGCACTATTGAGAGGAGAACCGGCATTTCGGGCGGTAATCCATGTGGTATCTTTAAGACGTGAGATGAAAAAATCTTCCTGATGACCTTCCATTGCACGGGTATCTTTAACATCCCGCGTAAAAATGATTTCTTGCTGGTCAACAGTAAACGAAGGGAAATACTCTGCTTCGTCTGTATTGATACCTGGCCCCAGATTAACAGGCGTAAATGGTACCGGATGTTTGATCGCATTGATAGCAAAAGCACAACTCTTCAGTTTGGCTTGCACTTCCTTTTTAGTGTCGTCAGAGGCTGTTGTATTGAGTGACAGGTATCGCTCATAATCCAGTTGTGCTTTTTCATAATTCCCAAACCGGAATTCGAGATCACCTGTCACCAGATTCACTCCCATCAGGTATTTGGGATCGATTGTAACAACTTTGCGAAAACAGTTCAACGCATCCTGATAGGCACGACCATCCATATAAATCTGCGCCAATACCATCCATGCATCAATAAAATTTGAATCTTTCTGAATGGCCGATTCCATCAACTTGATCGCTTTTACATCTTGCCGTGAATCGTATTGTTTACGACCATCTTCAAAATCGCGGATTGCTGATTTATTTGTGGAATAGTATTTTTTTAGTCCGCCCGGTTGTGCCTGCAAGCTGAGCGATGAAAACCCGAGCCAACACAATAGCAGTACACTTATAATTCCTGAAATGGATTTCCCTGCTGAGGGATTTTGGCAGTTACTGCTGAGTGATGATGGGTTAAGGGACATGAATAATCTTATGTATTTGCAAGGAAATTTTCCAGCCTGGATATCTTTTAACGTAATCTATAATCGGGCCAATATGTTCATCAAACCGGCTGTGTTCAGGCTGCAGATAACACCGGCAATCGTCTTGAAGATGTGTCCGCAGTCCCTCAGCCCAGGAGAAATCACTGGAATGATTTATAACGACTTTGAATTCATCGGCTCTATTCAGCATATCAGGTAACGGAGCTTTGAACTTTTTGGGACTAAGACAAATCCAATCAATATCACCTTTTAGAGGATAAGCACCGGATGTTTCAATCGCAATTTCAAATCCCGCCTCATGCAATAAACGCGAAAGTGGTGTTAAATCGTACATGGCCGGCTCCCCTCCTGTAATAACAGCAAAACGGGATTGCGATTCTGTAGCAAGCTTCACGATTTCTTCAGCTGATTGCAGTGAATGGGCTCCGGCATCCCACGACTCCTTTACATCACACCATACGCAACCTACATCGCAACCGGCCAATCTGATAAAATAGGCGGCGCGACCGGAATGAAAACCCTCTCCCTGGATAGTGTAAAATGCTTCCATTACCGGAAACATCACCTTTCCATCAGTGAGAGACTGATTCAGTATAGATGCTTCGTTGGGCTGCAAGGAGTGTATTCTGTAATAATCCGATTATGGTCATTGGACCGACACCACCAGGTACCGGTGTAATATAACTGCATTTTTCGCTTACCAGTTTAAAATCCACATCACCTGCCAGACGGAAACCCGACTTCAATTCCGGAGCAGGAACACGGGTCATGCCCACATCAATCACGACTGCGCCTTCTTTTACCATATCTGCGGTAATAAAATAGGGACGACCAATAGCAGCTATTAAAATATCGGCCTGCAAGGTATGCGATTTCAGGTTCACTGTTCGGCTATGCGTTAACGTTACCGTGCAGTTGCCGGGATTCGTATTACGACTAAGCAAAATCGAAACAGGTGTTCCTACAATATTGGAGCGGCCAACAACGACACAATGTTTGCCTTCTGTAGCGATATTGTATCTTTCCAGCAACTGCAATATTCCTTTTGGAGTAGCCGGTACATACGAAGGCATTTCTTCTACCATACGTCCCAGATTGACCGGATGAAAACCATCCACATCCTTCGAGGGAAGAATCGCTTCTGTGACTTTACTTACATCAATATGTTTAGGCAATGGTAATTGAACGATAAAACCATCCACCTCATCATCGTTGTTCAATGCGGAAATTTCTTCCAGTAGTTTTTCTTCGGAAATGGTATCATCAAATTTCTTCAGCGTACTTCGGAATCCCACTTCTGCACAAGTCCTGATTTTATTTCCGACATATGTTTGAGATGCACCATCCTCCCCTACCAAAACGGCAACCAGATGCGGAGCCCGCAAACCTTTACTGATCATTTCATCAACGGCTGCACGAATTTCCGATTTGATGTTCTGGGCTGTTTGTTTTCCGTCGATTAACTTCACGCTGCTGTTATTATTGATTTCGCATCGGCATATTACGCATCATTTTCTGCGCATTGCCGGAGGTAAACATTTTCATCATCTTACGCATGTCTTCAAATTGCTTGAGCAAGCGGTTTACTTCCTGAATAGAAGTTCCGCTACCGGTTGCTATGCGTTTACGTCGGGAGCCATTGAGTAATTCAGGTCGTTCCCGCTCTTCGTTGGTCATGGATTGAATGATGGCCTCGATATGTTTAAACGAATCATTATCGATATCTACATCCTTCATGGCTTTCCCCATTCCT
>JBIIRF010000401.1:0-2614 GCA_044341715.1 Bacteroidia bacterium
TAGTGGTTCTCCTGCGGGAGGGACCATGTATCTGAATGGAGATACATTGAATAGCGGTACGATAGATTTCAGTACACTTGGTCCGGGAACACATACAATCAGTTATGTTTACCGTGACAGCTTGCCGTACTTTAACCAGATCGATCAATCAACACTGGATACTGCATTTGTAAATTCCTTGCCGGTTGGAAATGATTATCCGGTGTTTCAATCATTCAAGGCCGGAATTACCGGATATTTGAATCAGATTTACTTCCGCTGGGCGAGTAACGATACTTCACAGGCGCTGATCAGGGTTTTTGCAGGTAGTGATACCACCGGCACTTTGCTGTACAGTGATTCAGCCGGCATCGGTGGAAATGGTTACTACAACACGAATGTCTGGTTTCCCAGAGATCAGATCTGGATCTACGCTGACAGCAGCTATACATTTTGTATCAACGCCGCTATACCTGCATCCACTCCTCACGGAAACATTTATCTTACCAGCTCTGATTATTACCTTGATGGGGCCAGCAATTATGGCTTGCTTTTCTTCCCACCGGGCAGAGACCTGCAATTCGTGACTTATGTTGATCCTCTCTATACCTGCGCCAACGACAGTGTAACATCCACGTTTAGTATTAGCGGCTTGCCCGTGGTTTCGCTCGGAAACGACACAACTTTGTTTGTGGGTCAAACACTGGTACTTGATGCAGGCAATGGTGGAATAACTTATAATTGGTCCAATGGTTTCACGACACAGGTAGTAAGCATACAATCCGGTGGAACGTATAGTGTAGTTGTTACTAACGCTTATGGATGTACGTCAACGGATACTTTAGTTGTAAACTTTGTTGTTGGACTTTACGATCCTGTATCAACGGCATTCAGTATACAGCCGAATCCGTCGAATGGAACCTTCAGTGTGATGAATCCCGGAGGAGTGAAGGTGAACCGTTTGCGGTTATTGAATATGCAGGGGCAGTTGCTATACACAGAGGCCCCACAAAACACCAATACCGTAGTGCGCATCGGATTAACCGGATTACCTGCCGGTATTTATATGTTGGAACTGGAAACGCCAGTGGGTACAGGAGTGAAGAAAGTGGTGGTGGAATAAAATCTAAGTACATATTAAAACCCGGAAGCAACTGAATGGAGGTACGCATAAAATAAATATCGGAGAAAATCTTGAAGAAGGAGTATACCTTGTTCGGATTCAAGTTGCCGGAATGGAGCGAGTAGAACGTATGGTTAAATACTGAAAATAAAATCATAGTACTAAAAACGGCAATTGTCCACAAAATGACAGTTGCCGTTTTTTATTGAATAGCTATGATCTTATATAAATGGTTGTTTACTTTAATTTCGTCATTTATAGTTTTACCAATGAGTTGTTGCGCCAATGGGGAAAGGGAACTTAAAACAACAACATTTTCTGCTTCAAACATCGTCGTTCCCAGCGCCACAGCTAGTAAGAAAATTCCAGAACTGGTAACGACCAGGCTTCCCACCTTCACGCGAGAATCAGGAGTCGAAAAATCTATTTGACTCCATTTATCCAACATCAACTGCAAATCCTTGCGCTGATCAGCCAGTTTTTCCATCTCCAGCTGAACCATAGCACGTCCTGTTTCATGTTTATCTCCAGCTGAACTTTTAGATTCACCTTGAAGATCCTCTTTTAAATCCTGTAGCTGTTTATCTGCGGAAGCGGCACGATTCATTAATATGGACAAACAATGATTTACAAGGGCTGCTTTCAACATGGTGCGCAAAAATAACGTTTCGGATTTACAATTTAACGTATGAGCGATTTTATAGACAACCTTCCTGCAAATAGTTTGTCTTTTTGACGAAAATTAAAATTACCGTTACAACTCGCTTAAAGTAAAATCAAGATGGATCCTTACTTGCTTCATATTATATGAAATATTCTTGTTGAAAAAATCTTTGCCGAAACAATTCCAATAAAAAAGAAATATCGATATTAACCACACCAACCACAACCTATTCACATAACTATGAAAAAACTACTTCTACTTCTTGCCGCCGGGAGTCTTCTGTACTCCTGCACACCTCCGGCATCGGAAAAAAAGTCAGCGAAAGTGATTCAACCGCCACCCGACTGGAACGCGGAAAATATCTGGTCACCATTGGAGGCTGTCACGATTGTCATTCTCCCAAAATCATGACTGAGCAAGGCCC
Organism: Bacteroidia bacterium; assembly: GCA_044341715.1. Classification (GTDB taxonomy): domain Bacteria; phylum Bacteroidota; class Bacteroidia; order AKYH767-A; family OLB10; genus JAJTFW01. The sequence goes on from JBIIRF010000401.1 coordinate 2,191, forward strand.
TGTTCCGGATCCGTCGCTCTTATTATCGGGACACCCGGGAAATATTCCATTGCCACCCTCGGATACAGCTACTGCTAAAAACTGGACTCTGTTCTTCCCAATGGGAACCGCAGCGAAAGGGCCCTGGGGAACTTCATTCGCGGCCAACCTTACTCCTGACGTTACAGGTATCGGGAATTGGAGTGAACAGCAATTCTTCAATGCTATGCGTAAAGGATGGTATAAGGGAATGGAAGGGACAAGAATGTTGTTGCCACTTATGCCCTGGCAAGGTTATGCGAACTTAACAGACGAAGATTTGCGATCCATCTTCGCTTACTTAAAGAGTTTACCTCCGATAGCGAATGTTGTTCCGGCACCGGTTCCACCCGGACAATAAGAATTTCTTAAATCAAAAAGGGCGGTAAGTATGTCTGACCGCCCT
>JBIIRF010000402.1:0-2605 GCA_044341715.1 Bacteroidia bacterium
TACTTCCGAATTGTATGGACTGGTTCAGGAAATTCCTCAGCGGGAATCAACACCTTTTTATCCACGTAGTCCGTATGCAGTGGCGAAGTTATATGCTTACTGGATTTTTGTAAACTACCGCGAGTCGTATGATATGTTTGCAGTGAATGGAATCCTCTTCAATCATGAATCTCCTCTTCGTGGTGAAACGTTTGTGACCCGAAAAATTACCCGTGCTGTTTCCCGTATCGCACTCGGTTTGCAGGATAAAGTATTTATGGGAAATCTCGATGCAAAACGCGATTGGGGTCATGCCAAAGATTATGTAGAAGCTATGTACCTGATGCTGCAGCAGGAAAAGCCGGAAGATTTCGTGATCGCAACCGGTGTGACTACTTCAGTTCGTGATTTTATTACCATGTCTTTCAAAGAAGTGGGTATAGAAGTAGAGTGGAGTGGCACAGGTGAAAATGAAGTGGCAAAAGTTAAATCTTGCAGTATGCCGGAATACGCTCGCCCGATTGGACAGGAAGTGGTAAGTATCGATAAACGTTACTATCGCCCTGCTGAAGTTGAGTTATTGATCGGTGATCCAACTAAGGCTCAAACCATTCTCAACTGGAAACCAAAGTACGACCTCCCAATGATTGTGAAGGAAATGGTGGCAGCAGATCTTGAAGCTTTCAAGCGCGATAAGTACTTGAAGGAAGGTGGACACACGGTGTTGAATTACCATGAGTAATTAGCGACTTAATCAATTAGCCAATTAGCCAATTAGTCGATTTGCCAATTTGCCAATTCACCAATTCACCAATTCACCAACTCACCAATTCACCAATTCACAAATTCACTAATTCACCCCCGAGGTTCGTTCCTCACTCGGGGCCTACGGCAACTTACCAATGCAATCGTTATCTAAAATATACATCGCCGGACACCGTGGAATGGTAGGTTCGGCTGTTTACCGAAATCTTCAGAAAAAAGGGTTCGAGAATATTGTAGTCAAAACTTCCTCTGAATTGGATTTGCGAAACCAGGCTTCAGTGGATGCATTTTTTGAAAACGAGAAACCAGAATATGTATTTCTCGGTGCAGCTAAAGTAGGAGGGATCGTCGCCAATAATACCTATCGCGGAGAATTCATCTACGAGAATCTGATGATTCAGAACAATGTGGTGCATGCCGCCTGGAAGAATGGGGTAAAGAAATTATTGTTCCTGGGTTCATCCTGCATTTATCCGAAAATGTGTCCACAACCGATCAAGGAAGAATACTTGCTGAGCGGATATCTTGAGTCTACAAATGAGCCATATGCCATTGCAAAGATTGCCGGGCTGAAGCTGTGTGAGTCTTATCGCAAACAGTACGGAGTTGATATGATCTCAGCAATGCCTACAAATCTCTACGGTCCAAATGATAATTATGACCTCAATAACTCCCATGTTTTACCGGCATTGATCCGTAAGTTTTACGAGGCGAAACAAGCTGGAAAAGCATCGGTCGAAATTTGGGGGACAGGATCTCCTAAGCGCGAATTTTTGCATGTGGATGACCTGGCCGATGCCTGCGTTTTTCTGATGGAGAATTATAGCGGCGAACAGCATGTGAATGTGGGGACCGGAGAAGATATCAGCATTAAGGAGCTTGCTTCCCTCGTGAAGGAACTAGTCGGTTTTCAGGGCGAACTTGTCTTTAATACCGAAAAGCCGGATGGTACTCCGCGCAAGTTGCTGGATGTATCCAAGTTAAATGCGTTGGGCTGGAAGCACAGGATCGAACTTCGACAGGGTGTGCAGATGGTTATAGATGAATTGGAAAGTCGTCTTTGGAAATTTGACAGGTAATTCAATGTTTTTTCTCCCTTTCAAAAACCGGGGTTCCAATAAAACGTTAATGGAAATTATCTCTTGTTATCATTAATTTTCAGAGAGAAAATCCGAAATATTTATTTTCGGCTATTCATTAACGTTAGCTCTTCTTGTAGAAAATAAAATAGACAGCAGCGACAAGGCAGATAAATGCAGCAAAATGATTCCATCTGAGCCCTTCAGTACGGAAAACAACTAAAGAAAAAAGGGTAAAAACAACCAGGGTTATAACTTCTTGAAGAATCTTCAGTTCCATCAGATTAAAAGGGCCTCCATTTAATTGATAACCAATGCGATTGGCAGGAACCTGGAGGCAATATTCAAAAAATGCCAACCCCCAGCTAACCAAAATTATCAACCATAAACCAGAATGTTTGAAAAGACCTAAATCCTTGAATTTTAAGTGCCCGTACCATGCCAGATTCATAAAAATGTTAGAACCTGTCAGCAGTAAAATTGTGTAAACAGTTTTCATGAAGATTGTTTAATCTTTTAATGATTGATTTTCAGGCAGAAATTCGCCAACAGTCGATTTTATTGGGTGAAAATTTACGAAAAACTTGCATTGTATAGGGTATAGTTCTAAATTGCACTAACAATCCTTGAAAAAGGAAATTCTCCAAATCTGTTACGAATACCTGATGTCATCATCGCGAAATGATGTTGGGATTCTCACCCCGGTGAGATAGTAGCAGGGACAGAGACCGGTATAAAAAAACCATGGTAAAAAACTACTACATTAATTATTTCCTTCCTCT
>JBIIRF010000403.1:0-2599 GCA_044341715.1 Bacteroidia bacterium
GTACTCTGCGGACGTATCCCGGCGAATAAAATATTATGGAAAGAGGTAGTACCCGTACGCAAAGCGATGTTTGTATGAAATACCTCATCCGCCGATAACTCTACACGATGATATCCGGTACGAACGAAACTGAGTAATCCCACTGGCACACCGGTGCAGGAATCCGAAATATTTATCAATCCTACCTGACTGCCTTTCACTTTACGGGCATAGTTGAGGAAGGCAGAGACCTGCGTACCGCGAATTTCTTTCACCACTATATTCAACACCGGACTCACTTGCACACCGGTTAAATTCTTCACTACAATATTTCCGAATCCCGCTACCTGCACACCCTGCATGTCCTTCACCGTGGTATTCAGGAATCCTGCCACTTGCACACCGTTTACCTCCTGCACAGCTGCATTTGTAAATCCTGCCAACTGCACTCCGGTGAAAGGGCGAACGGTATTGTTCAGGAATCCCGCCAACTGCACACCACTTGCTGTATCTAAAGTTGCATTAAAAAATCCTCCTATTTGAATCGCATTTGTATATCCGCGGTTGAAGTTAAAAAATCCCGCCACCTGCACTCCTTTCACCGAATCCCATACCAGATTTCCGAAACCACCAATTTGTATCCCTTCAAAACGTTTGCGCACCATGTTCAGGTTTCCTGCTATCTGCACACCAGTAAACGAGCCACCCACCGCATTTACCACACCCGCTACCTGTGCATACTGCGCATCTCCACGATTGATATTAAAGATACCTGCCAGTTCCGCTTTGCGTGTCCCCAGAGAATAACCGCCCAGCACATTCAGCGAGTAATCATTTATAACGTTACCGGATAGCCGAAAATTGGTTCCGAGTCCGGGAAGAAACGATACTTGTCCCTTCCTGTAGATCGTATCATTGATATTCGTTGTATTCACCACCGACTCTTCCGGAATCAGGAATTCCATACGCGGAAAATCGGTGGCAGTCACGGTATCCTGAATTACCGGAACAGGTTCCTGGCGGATACGTATCTCCACTGTTTGATTCGCCTGATGTGTCACCGTCACCAAGGTGTCCTGGAAATGTTGTTTACTCACCTTCAGCTGCAGCTGCACCTTCGGATCATCCAGTTTAATGCTGAAATAACCATATTGATTGGTGATGGTAGAAATCATTCTGGATCCTTCATAGATACTCACCGAAGGAATTTTCTCCCCCGTTTCACCATTGATCACATATCCGTTCAGAATAAATACAGATGGTTTTTTAGATGCCACGGGGGGACGAGCTGCTGAGAGTATAATATAATTCCCCTTCACTTTCCAACTGATCTTTTCCCCAAACAAGAGGAACAAAACTTCCCGTACTGTTTTTTTATTGACAACCAGATTTATTTTCTTCGATGATTCAATCAGCGAGGAAGGGTAGGAGAAAGAAAAATTTCCCTGCGCCGCCACCATTTCCAGAATTGATTTCAGACTTTCATTCCGCACCTGGAGAGTAATATTTCTTTCCAGCACCGGACGAACCTGCTGCTGAGCCACCGCCGACATCCAGAACAGACATAATAAAAACGAAAGAAAATAATTCTTCATAACAAATCAATTACCACAACCGGAACCTTTCAACAGTATGCGATTCTCTTCCCGTACGTATTGAAGGTTTAATGTCTCCGCGATAATATTCAAGACCGTCTCCAGCGATTCATTCGTAAACGTTACTGTAATCAGACAATCTTCGAGTCCTGGCTCCATCACCACCGGCAAATCGTACAACTTCTGCAACGCCACAGCTACCTCCGAGAGATGCGCATTATTAAAACGAAGCACCCCATTGCGGTAAGCAGATTCAGCAGGATTTATATTCGCCAGACGCGTGATCACACCCGTCGCCGAATTATACTCCGCCGCCTGGCCTTTCTCCAGCATAACGCCCTCCGAACCTTCCACAAAAAAGTGAACTGTACCTTCTTCCACACTCACCCGCACAATCGAACTATCTTCCGGAGCAAACACATTAAACGCAGTACCGATATCTTCAATCAGCACACCCTTTGACTCCACAATAAACGGCAGCGCATCATCATGACGCACATTAAAAAACGCCTCGCCCTTCAACTGCACACGACGATTTTTCTTCCCGAAATCACTACTATATGAAAGCGACGATTTTTTATTCAGATCGATGGTACTTCCATCAGAGAGCGTATCGCGCAACACCTGATCTTCCGAAACAACCGCCACCATCTCCGCAGGCGATTGAAGGTTATTTATCCACCAGCCGATACCAGCCACCAGCAACAACACCGCTGCTATCCGCAACACCTGCTTCCACTCAAAACTAACCGGAGCCGGAAGTTGTTTCACGGGCGTCTCCTGCATTTTTCCCTGCACCTTCTTCCAGGCCGCATCGGTATTGTAATCCTTCACAGACTCTGACGCTGATGCAAAAATCAACGCACACTGATCATAGTACTTCGCATGCAACGGATCCTCCAGTTTCCATTGCTCCAACTCTTTCAGTTGAGCAGCAGAAGCATCACCCGCCAGACAGCAAGCAATCAGTTCATCGATATGTTCGGGTATAGGTTGCAAATGTTATGAGTGTAATGATTGAATAT
>JBIIRF010000405.1:0-2596 GCA_044341715.1 Bacteroidia bacterium
CTGGTCGCGTAATGATCCTCCGGGTTGAATAATGGCGGTGATCCCTGCAGCGGCAGCAATCTCTACACAGTCAGGGAAGGGGAAGAAGGCATCTGACGACATCACCGCTCCTTCGAGTGAGAATCCGAAGTGGTTGGCCTTTGCAATGGCTTGTTTGAGTGCGTCAATGCGGGATGTTTGCCCGACTCCACTGGCGAGTAATTGTCCGCCTTTTGCGAGTACAATGGCGTTGCTCTTGCTGTGTTTTACAATCTTGTTGGCGAACAGCAAATCTTCCGTTTCTGTGGCAGATGGGGCCTTTGTGGTGACCGTTTTGAGGTGGGAAGCGGTTTCTGTTACATGGTCGGGTTCCTGTTCCAGTACACCGTTGAGGACACTTCTATAAAGTCTCTTTGGTTGTTCAAATGACTTGGTTTTGAGCAACATGCGATTCTTTTTGGATTGGAGAACAGTGAGTGCTTCAGTGGTGTAAGATGGGGCCAGAAGTACTTCGAAAAATAAACTGTTCATGGCTTCGGCTACTTCGGCGGTGATTTCGCGGTTGGCCGCTATGACTCCTCCAAAGGCTGAAACCGGATCGCCGGCGAGGGCTTTTTCCCAGGCTTTGAGTAAGGTGTTGTCCTGAGCTAATCCACAGGCATTGTTGTGTTTGATAACCGCAATGGCCGGTTCGCTAAAGTCGTTGATGAGTGCAAGAGCGGCATCTACATCGAGGAGATTATTATAGCTGAGTTCCTTGCCATGAAGTTGGGTAAATACTTCGTCGGTGTTCCCGAGGAAGGCAGCTTTCTGGTGTGGGTTCTCTCCGTATCGAAGCGATTTCGATGGCCAGTTGGCGGGAACAGTTACCTGATTTTCTCCGAGAGTGCCCCGCATAAACCAGCTGTGGATGGCTCCATCATAGGAACTGCTAACACCAAAAGCACGTTCAGCCTGGAGTCGACGTTGTTCGAGAGTTGTTTTTCCTGATTGATTTTCAATGACATCCAGCAGGAATCCGTAGTCTTTTACCGATGGGATGATAACAACATCCTGGAAGTTTTTGGCGGCACCACGTATCAGACTGATTCCTCCAATGTCGATTTTTTCGATGATGGCGTCGGCTGACCCTCCGGCTCTTACAGTATCTTCAAATGGATAGAGGTCCACTACTACCAGGTCGATAAACGGAAGCTGATGTTTGGCCATTTCGGCTTCGTGAACCGCGTCGTTTCGTTTAGCGAGAATTCCTCCAAATACCGCCGGATGCAAAGTTTTTACCCGACCTCCTAATATAGAAGGGTATCCGGTAATGTCTTCAACAGGTGTCACCGGAAGGTTGCGTTCACGGATGAAGTCGTAAGTTCCTCCTGTTGCATATAGTTGAACACCAAGGCGGTGCAGACCATCTACAATACGGTCGAGACCATCTTTATGGTAAACTGATAATAAGGCGGAACGCATCTGAACTTCCATGAGAGTAGGGGATTAGGGGCGCAAAATTAGGAAATATGATTTCCTGTGGGAGAATTGTTCATGATTTCCGAAAAATTGTCGATACAATTAGAGTGGAGGCCACTTCTTATAAATACGGAAGGTTGAAGATTCAAGCCTGAAACTGATTATTACATTCCTGTCCGCTGATTTTAATCATTACTTGCTATAGGCATGAAAAGTAGTTTCGTGTGTTAAATAAAAGCATCATGCCTATCTATCGTCAAATGGGACTTATCCCTCCCAAGCGCCATATCGTTTTTCGTCAGCCGAATGGAAAATTATACCACGAAGAATTATTCGGTACAGAAGGATTCTCGGGAATGTCTTCACTAGTCTATCACCTGAATCCGCCTACAATGGTGAAGGAGCGTGGTGAACCGTATTCTGTTCGTCCGAAGATTGCAATTGAAGATAATCTGCAGGCGCGTTCTTACCTTGGTTTTGATTTGCAGCCGCAGGAAGATTATCTCGATAGCCGAACCGTTCTGTTTGTGAATGGCGATATGACGATTGGTATCGCAGCTCCGTCGAAAGGGATGTCGGATTATTTTTTCAAAAATGCAGATGCGGATGAATTGATATTTGTGCATCGCGGATCCGGTACCTTGCGCACGATGTATGGTGCTATCGATTTCGGGTATGGCGATTATCTGGTGATTCCTCGCGGGACCGTTTACCAAATGAATTTCGATTCATCTGATAACCGTCTGCAGATTACCGAGTCGTTTAGTCCGATTGAAACTCCTGCCCGTTACCGCAATGAGTACGGACAATTTCTGGAGCATAGTCCTTTCTGTGAACGCGATTTTCGTTTGCCGCAGAATCTGGAAACACACGACGAAACAGGCGACTTTCTGGTGAAGATTAAAAAGCGCGGACTCATCTATCCGTATGTGTACAGCACACATCCTTTTGATGTAGTAGGCTGGGATGGATGTTCTTATCCATATGCGATGTCGATTTTCAACTTCGAACCAATCACCGGACGCATTCATATGCCACCACCTATTCATCAACATTTTCAGGGACGCAATTTTGTGATCTGTTCCTTCGTGCCTCGCCTGTACGATTATCATCCGCAAGCTATTCCTGCGCCATATCACCATAGTAACATTGATAG
>JBIIRF010000404.1:0-2596 GCA_044341715.1 Bacteroidia bacterium
TCCTTACATTGAATTCGGCAGGTTACATGGCGGGTAAGTTATATACCTGAACGGCAGGAATTATTCTGGAGGATTTTGAAACCGGAAACTTCAATCGTTTCAACTGGAACATGGGTGGAAATGCTCCATGGTTAATCACTAACGTAGCACCCTTTGAAGGAACCTATTCTGCTGTCAGCAGTATCATTGGTGATAACCAAACAGCCGATCTGATCATCAGCCTTACTGCAATGGCAGATGATTCATTGACATTCTGGTATAAAACAAGCAGTGAAGAAAACTGGGATTTCCTGCGTTTTACTGTAGATGCAAATTCTGTAGGTGCGTGGAGCGGAGATGGTGCAGGTTGGTTGTATACGGGTTTCCTCATTACAGCCGGTTCACATACTGTAACCTTCTCATATGAAAAAGATGTTTCTTATACCGTTGGAGCTGATCGTGCATGGCTTGACAATATTCGCTTCCCGATGGGTACACAGGTGACTTCTGTTCAGGAGGTGATTACTCAAAACGGAGTAGGTGTATGGCCGAATCCGGGTAATGGGCAGTTTAACATTTTATTGAAAGAACCTGTTACTGAAGATTTCGCCTGGACTGTAGTAAACCTGATGGGCAGTAAAGTTGCTGAAGGAATGTTGAATGCCGGTACTGCGGAAAACGGAACATTTATCATGAATCTTTCCGGGTTGGCTAACGGTATGTATATACTACAATTGCAGAATTCAGCGCAGCAGTTGAACGTGAAATTACAGATCAACCGATAAATAAATTCGCAAAAAAAAAGAGGTCATTTCCTTTCCGGGGATGGCCTCTTTCTATTGTAGGTAGGGAGTTTTAACTTCCGCCTTTCTCTCCTACAAAATGGTCGCTGTCGTTTTTAAACAGGACATTGAATGTGGTAAGACTTCCGTAAATCCTTGTGAGGTATTGCTGGAGATTTATTTTCTCCTCTTCGCTTAGTTTATCGTTCGAATTGATGCGTTGTTCCATCACGCGTAAACGATCCCGAAGCATGATGATTTTATTGAAGAAGACATCAATGGGAATTTCCTTTCCGGAGAGTCCGGGATTGGCAGGTTGAAGAATTATTTTACCTCCGATCCATTTATTGCCAAGCGATACTGTTTCCTGCAGATCGCTGTGCTTTTTAATAATATTGGTGAGAATACGTTCTACCTCAGAAAAGCTCACGAGATCACTGTCGGGCTCAACGGCTTCGATAACCTCCAGCGCATTGAAGTTGCGGGAAATCTCTACACGTCCTTTTTCTGTGAATACTATAGTGTAAGTCTTTCCTTTGACATTAATTATAACACCGGTGCCAAATTCCGGGTGGCGTACGCGCGAGCCGATGCCGAGGTCTCCTTCGTTCATTGTGATATCTTTGTGTTTCCGCAAATGTAATTCATCAAATCATGTTTCTGCAAATTCATCCTAAAAATCCGGAAGCCCGTAAGGTGGCAGAGGTGGTGGCCATTCTGCAAAAAGGTGGAGTCGCTATTGTTCCTACGGATACCATCTATGCATTTATATGCGATGTTCAGCAGTATAAGGGCTTTGAGAAAATTTGCAGAATTAAAGGCATTAAACCGGAGAAAGCTAATTTTTCGATGATCTGTTCCGATCTGAGTAATATCAGCGTTTATACGAAGCCATTTGATCGTGCAGTTTACAAACTATTGAATAAAGCATTGCCCGGACCTTATACCTTTATCCTGGAGGCGAGCCATGAAGTGCCTTCGCTGTTCAGATCACGGAAGAAAACGATTGGTTTGCGTGTACCAGATCATCCTATTGTGATGGCGATTATTGCGCAGTTGGATCGTCCGTTGATCGCAACTTCGCTACATGACCTGGATAGTATCAAGGAGTATCCGACAGATCCTACGGAGATCGCTGATCAATGGGAGCAGGTAGTAGATGTGGTAGTGGATGGTGGCTTCGGTCATCTCATTCCTTCCACAATCATTGATTGCACAGGTGATGAGCCGGTGGTGACTCGCGAAGGTGCTGGTGATAGTTCTATTCTCTGATTAAAGCGCCGATTTTAAGACTTCAGTAAATGCAGAGGGCAGATAGTCGATGATATCGCCTGCTTTCATTCCATAGGCTGTGTGTTCGGCTGCAGCAAGGTCTCCTGCTAGTCCGTGCAGATACATTCCCGTTAAAGCTGCTTTCATCGGACCAATTCCCTGCGCAAGTAATCCCGTTATTATTCCGGTGAGTACATCGCCTGATCCTCCTTTCGCCATACCGTTGTTTCCGGTTGGATTGAAAAAGAGTTGACCATCCGGACATGCCAGTGCACTGAATTTTCCTTTGAGTAAAATGTAGCAGTTGTATTTCTTCGCCAACTCAATTTGTTTGGCTGTCCGGGCAAAAGGATCGGCAATTTTTCCTGCGAGTCGTTCGAATTCGCGGAGATGTGGGGTGAGTATGGTTCCTGCCGGTAAAAAGTTCAGCCAGGTGGGATTATCACTGAGTATGTTCAATGCATCAGCGTCTAGGACCATGGGTAAGTCAAAATCCTGCAGACATCGCTTGAGTACATTGGCCGTTTGATGGTCTTGTCCGATTCCCGGTCCTATCCCAATGG
>JBIIRF010000406.1:0-2585 GCA_044341715.1 Bacteroidia bacterium
CCACCATTGCTTTCATTACTTCCATACTCTTATACGCTGTCTCCATAGCTTCGAAAGGCACTTCAATGGCTTTCCTTGTCGCTGCCTGAATCGCGGCTTTGCGTGCAGCCTTTTCTTCGTCGGTTCCTTTCGGGAGTTTGAAGGCTTCCATGATCAGGTTAAACGCTGCTGTATCTTCATCTACGAGTTGCAGCATCCGCTTTTTATACGACTGTCCTTTCTCTGCCCAATTGCTGAACTCCTCCCAACGATCTTCCCATCCTTTTTTTCCTGCACTGAGATTGGCTACCATCGCACCAAGTGAAACACCCAATGCGCCAACATACGCAGAAATAGATCCGCCACCGGGAGCAGGTGATTCGCTCGCCGTTTCATTGGCAAATGCAACGAGGTCCATGTCGACAAGTTGCTTTCCTCCTTCGTTTAACTGGTATTCAATAATGCGCTCCTTTGGGTCAAATGGTCCGAGTTCATCGAGTCCCATCGACTTAACTGCGATATGTATCAACTCTTCATCACTGACTCCGGCACTCAGACGTTGTTTCTTCAGAAAATATCTTCCGGCTTCTAACATGGATGACAATGGTACAAGTCCGACCAATTCTGAACCGGTGACTCTTTGTCCGCGACGATAGGCCGAGTTATAACACTCTTCAAATACAATATGCAAGGGAGTCTCTCTGAATTTGGTGATGTTTATCGATACCTGTGCGACACCATATTCTTCGATGTACCAACCAATGGCTTTCACGCCTTTCAGCGAGCCCGGAACACGAATTTCATTTCCGTCTTTGTCGAGTACTTTATTTCCTTTTTCATCTACCTTGATACGTCCGGCTTCGCGAATATCAAACGCAACACTATTGGCGCGTTTTACCGATTTGGTATTGAGATTCACATTGTAGGCTATCAGAAAATCACGTGCTCCGATTACAGTAGCACCCGACTTTACCGGAAATTCTGTCGGACCAAAATCAGGTTTCCATTGAGGTTCCTTGATTTTTTTTGCAAATCCCTCGTATTCACCGGCGCGGATGATGGAGAGATTGCTTCGTTCTTTATTTGATTGCGCCTCTTCGTAGAGGTACACCGGAATTTTTAATTCTTCTCCGACACGCTTCGCCAACTTCTTACTCCACTCTGCTGTTTCTTCCATCGAAATATTGGCGACAGGAATAAAAGGACATACGTCTGTAGCTCCCATTCGCGGATGTTCTCCTTTGTGCTTACTCATATCGATGAGCTCAGCTGCCATGCGGATACCACGAAATGCAGCTTCCACTACCTGTGCAGGTTCTCCTACGAGCGTCACGACAGTACGATTGGTGGCTTTGCCCGGATCTACATTGAGCAGTTTTACACCTTCAACACTACGAATAGCATCAGTTATCTGCTGAATGATTTTTTCGTCACGCCCTTCGCTGAAATTGGGGACACATTCGATCAATTGTTTCATAAGGATAGTTGTTGCCGTACGATCGGCAGTTTATAGTTGATTGAATTGGTTTCTTGCTTTGATATAATCAGTAATCAGATAAGCCATCAGTTTACCTGTTTTTAAGTCTGTTTTAATATGCGACAATACCGGTGCTGCTTCTGCGAGATGAAAGTATTTCACATTGGCCTGTTGTGCGATCTGATGAACCAGGCGTCGTGCTTCAATGGTCGATATTCCGCTGGAAGTTTTTGCACTGGAAGGAATATTCTGTACTGTATCCAGATCGAGTTCGAGTCCGACGGGTATTCCTTTTGTAAAATGCATTGCCCGCTCAGTTGCTTCTTTCAGGCTGATGGTTTCGCGGATGAAAATATCTTCGAACCATGTGGCATCCAGTCGTTCATCGCCATCAATTTTCTCGAGGACACTGTCCATGTTGAACATTTCATGCAGTCCGATCATGGCATATTTTTGCAGATAGCCTTCATGCAAGGCATAACTGAATCCGTTTCCACTATGTCTTCCCTCGAGAGGACGCAGATCACTGTGCGCATCGCAATTGATGCATCCAACTTCAGAAATACCCTGTTGCTTCATGGCGGAGGAAAGTCCGCGGAGAATTCCATACGCGTTGTTATGTCCGCCACCAATTACAATTACTTCCTTGCCAGCGTTGAACAATGTCTCCATGACGGGAAATAAACACCGGTCAATTTCTTCTACCAGGCTTCGGGCTTGCTGCAGTTGGGCCGGTATAGCCATGTCCAGCGATTTCATCTCCTCCATCAATACATCGCAATGGAGATGTCCCAGGACAATGACTTCTTCGCCTGTAAAAGTTTTATTACTCTGTGTATTCAAGAGGGTATTCAGTGCCGGGATCCATGCAGAGTATGCTCCACCACGTCCCATATTTGCCCTGACCCCAATATCTTCCGGTACACCCAACATCACATAACGGCCGGGCATATCCGCAATGACAGAGGCCCAGTTATTGGTTTGCTGCCAGGGTATTGTCTGAACCCGTTCGCCGATCCGCGTTTCACCCGCACGTCGACGTGTCATTCCGGCAATCCGCAACGGATCGTACACCTCCAGAAATATCCGCTCCCCGCTATTGTTCATTACTGACGCTCTCCGTTAATGA